>JAJFME010000004.1 GCA_021772375.1 Chlamydiota bacterium
TGCTAATATTCAGAATATCAGCGGCTTGTGATTGGTTGAGGGATCGATTTTGCAACTTGTGCATCACCTCCAATCTTGATAACTCCTTGTGACTCATAGTGATAACCCTTTCCATTTTTTGTAGCTCCCCCTTGGTAAAAACCTTTCTTTACCACAGGGGACATTTCTAATTGTCGGAAAGGGGACATTTCTATTTGACGCCTACATTTTTAAACAATGATTTGACAATTAATTAAGATTTAATTATACTTACGAGTAAGGAAAGAAATAATCACATAAAAAGAGGTAACAAATATGTTACAGGTAAAAGAAACTGACATTGCACTAGAGCAGACCAAGTCAAGCCAAGCGATTGCCATGCAAACTACGGTGCAGAATATCGAGACAGATAAGAAGGATAAGAAGGACCAGACTGTGGTTCAGCTTGCTGCTGTTATGCAGTCACTGAAACAGGAGACTACTGCTGCTAAGTCAGACACTGAGACTAGTACAGGTACATCTGCTACAGGTACAGGTACTAAGCTGCCTCCTAACATTCAGAACGATCTGAAGGCATGGGAGCAAGCTGAAAAGGAGTTAAGTGAAGACTATGCAGAGATTATTGAGCTTGTAAAAGAACTGAAAACAGCTCAGGGAAAGAGTAAAGGCTCAAATGGTCTAAGCGGAAACACCATGATTTTGCTTCAAAGGATCATGCAAAAAGAAAACGATATCGGTGGAGCTAAGATTAAAGCATTTGCAGCGGTGGACCAGGTCGATACTGATATGCGAAATGCTCTTGGGGGAGCTCAAGGCGCCTATAATGGGATTCTTGGTCATAAATACGGTACTCCTTGGAAGCCAGGGGAAGGGCCTCCTGAGGCACAGAAGATGATTGATTTGATTGATGGAATCGACAACTTCCTAAAGCAGCAAAAAGCTGCGGGTGGCGGGATTTTTGGTAAGGGAGGAATTAGCTCTATTAATAACTTACTTACTCAGATTTCGAATATTAAAAGTGCATTTGGAAAGGACTGGGGTAACAAAGACGCAATGGCAAAGGACATTATTCGGTGGAAGGCTGAGACAACAGGAGGTCAAGACTCGGGAGGAGGTCCAAACTCGGGACCGCCCTCGGCGACGCCGCCTCCACAGTTAAAGCAGATTCAGGATGCGTTCCAGACCATTAACCAGTCGGTCTCGGCGCTTTCGACAGCAGCGAATACTGAATTGCAATATCAGACAGAGCAGATCAAGCAGTTTTTGGGTATTTACGAGAGTGTAAACCAGGCGTACCTAAAAGCCACAGGCTCGATGGTCAATAACCAGAGATCAAACTAATAAAAGAGGTAAATAATATGGCAGACAAAAATATAACAGCAGTCATGGCTAAAAAAATCGACTCTCCTCTAGCTCTGGTTAAAGAGACTACAAGAGCTAGTGAGAAGAAAAGGCTAGCACAATTAGCAGCAGCACTTGTTGCTTTAAAAAATGAAGTTGGGGTGGCTAAGGATATAGGCTCGGGCAAGAATTCAGCTGGGAACACAAGCTACATGTGGGCGATGATGAAGGCTGTTTCTGAAGACCAAGATTCTATGTCTCAGCAGCAGATCACAGATGCTCAGACAACACAGTTGGCAGCTGGAATAGAGGCTAATATTTATAACTACTGGAATGGGGTTTTGAACACGGATGCGACAGCTGTTGCCAAGGCGGACCCTAAAACCACTGGAGCTGTTGCCAAGGCGCAGCAGACGTATACGGTTGATTCGGCAAAAGCTCAGTCATTTGAAACCCAGCAAGATGGTCTTGTGACAAGTGCGCAGGGGCAAACTTCGGCTGATGCGACAAACTTGCAGATGAAAGCGCAGATGGTCCAAGGCCTAAACAGTATTTGGGCAGCTCTTTCAGCAATGCTCGGAAAAATCCAAGCGTAATTAGATTGTTCCAAAAACATCAAAACCCACTTAGTCATAACTTGTATAGGCTAAGTGGGTTTTGTTTTTTTGTCCTTAAGTAATTAGGGATGAATAGGATAGTGGTATTACTTCTAGATATTAAGGATTTATAAACAATAATTTGACAATTAATTAAGATTTAATTATAATTGAGTGTAAGGAAAGAAATAAGTATTTAAAAAGAGGAACAAAAATGGCAACACAAGAAAATCTAGCAATTTCTAGCCCTTCGTTTGCAGCAGAGCAGGCCGCTTTTAGCCGGGTTGTAAAGAAAGACAGCGAAAAGGGAAAGGCGGAGATTGTCCATCTAGCCTCTGTTCTTGCAAGTCTTGAAGAAGACATGGCTAGCGCGAAAGGTGGTGCTAAGGGAGAGGTTCAAGGGGGAAAGAATGCTTCTAGTAGTTCGAGACCTTCTTTCGAGCAAGCAATGGCTGATATGGCTTTTATACTACAAACGCTTCAAGTAAAAATTGCAAAATTTAGTCAGAAGAAAGCTGGTTATAGTGAGCAGATTGCTCAGAAGCAGCTTGCAGAATCACGTGAGCAGCTAAAAGAACTGAACCAGAAGATTGCAGATATTCAAAAAGCTCAAGCAAAGGCGAAAAAATGGGGAATCTTCAAGAAGGTTATCGAGTACTTAATTGTAGGTTTAACGGCTGCTATTGGAGCGGTTACAGCTCAGCCTGAGCTTTTTGTGATGTCAGGGGTTGCTCTTTCTAGTGCAACTGGACTAACGAAAAAAGCGACTGAGGGTCTTGCAGAAGGTCTCAAAAAGATGATCCCGGGGATGAGTGATAAATTAGCCAATATTCTTGCAGGTGCTGTGATAACGCTTGCTGTCATAGCTCTTACCGCTGGAACTGCAGGTGGTGCCAGTGCAGCTGAAGAAGGGGCTGCTGGAACTGCTGCAAAAACGAGCTGGAAAGCAACGAAATTGAGTATTGCAAACGGGATGACAGCGATGTCTGGAACGAACCTTTTACAGACCGCTCTTGCACCTCTATCAAATGCTATAGCTAAATCTATTGTCAAGACCTTTGGTTTGTCAAAAGACGATGAAAAACTAGTCGCTATGATAACAACATCTGTTCTATCGGTTGCTGTAACGGCTCTTGCCGGGTTTGCTGGATATTCCGCCCTGAAGAATGGTGCAAAAGCTGGAGCTCGGATAGGAGGAGATATAGCTGCGAAAATTGTGGCTGCTTCTCCAAGGCTCTACACATTAGCCGCATTCGCACAGCTTGGTGGAACGGGGGGGCAATCTGGTTATCAGATCTACGAAGGAGTGCTGCAGAAGGGGCTTGCAGAAGTAAATGCTTCATTGATTGGCTTGCGTATGGCGATGTCGATGAATGATACGCAGACGCAAGAGAACCAAAAGCAAGATACAGCTACGTTTAAACAACAGAATACAGGAACTAGGTCACTCGGCAAACTTATGGCTGGAGAATCAGCATTTGCGAATCTGTTTGTTTATAACTCACCAGTTTAATAATTAATTGATAAAAATAAGAGGTTTATAATGGGTAATGTAATGAATGTTAAATCTGAGGTAAAAACCCCGGAGATAAGTAATGGCGTTAATGCAGGAAACTCCTTAGGAACGCTTACAATTGGTCCTGCAGGTCTTGCTGCTCATATTATCTACGAGATCATGGCTCTAGAGGGAAAAATTATCTCACTAGATCAACAGCAGAAAGTGAACGAGACCAAGGCTCGTGTAACTGCAACAGATAAACAAGCAAGCGCTACCGCAGAATCTGGAAAGAAAGCGATGTTAGGCGCGATTATTGGAGGTTCTATTGCCATTGGTATGGGGATAGCAGCTTTCGGGACGCAAAAATATTTAGGAAGTAGAAGCGGCGCAGGGAAGGAGATGCAGAAGATAAACGAAGAGCGTGCTCCAATTCTTAGTGCAGACAAAGAGATGCGTAGCTCAAACCCTATTAGTACTGAAGAGGGTACAAATCTTGCAAACAAGCCTGGGGTAGCTGAGCGGATGAAAGAGATTAAGGCGGGTAATTTTAAGGAGTTGCCGTCAAGAAATACAGAGACGCCAAAGACTGCAAAAGAAAATGAGCAGGAGCTCAAAGATGCGATTGGTGCACTTAAAGCAAAAGCCCAAAATGGAGGGACTACAGAAAAAGCGGATCTAGAAACAGTCAGAACAGAAATCAAGAGTCAACTGGAAACGACTTCGAGAAACTTGAATACTCAGGCGAGTAATCAGAATGGAGACTTGATAGGTGCGCAGTCGATATCAGGGCTGATAACTACTCTTGGATCTTCGGGAAGCCAAGCGGTAAGTGGAGGTTTCACAGCCGCGCAGAAGAAGCAAGAAGCGCTAGCCTCTGTCTCGGGAACAGCTTCACAGATGGCTGGAGAGCAGGCAGGAGATTTCGGTCAGTCGATGACGAAGCGTTACGATGCTCAGAATAATGAGGTTCAGGTCCTCGAAGCAATTCTAAGAGCAAATAGCGTTAACTAATAAATAAAACAGCCGCCGGGCAGAGCGCCCGGTGGCCTTTTTTACGGATAGGTTAAATATGCCAGAATTACCAAGAATAGACAGACAGTGGGTCATCGATCACGTTAAAATTCAGCATAATGGTGTATGCTCTACTAATAGCGGAAGTGAAAGGGCCGAGGCCTTTGCTGATTTGCGCGAGAGTATTCTTGGGCAGGCGGTAGCAAATAACGTTATTTATGATGGCGCTGATGCAGATATCGATGATTTTACCGTCTCTTCTAGTGGAGAGGCTACCTACACCCATCCAACGGAAGGGATCCAGATTCGGGTTCGTTTGAAGGAGCTTGAAGGGGATGCTAAGACCTCCTTTGACAACTACTATGAGGTCTCTAATGCAAAAGTATGGATGCATGATGAGGAAAAAGTATCAACAAGCACAGGTCGCTCTGTTCGTGGAGAGATAGCTCTTGATCGAAAGACTGATTCTCTGAAAAAGCTTCCAAATGATTGGGAAACATCTTTTAAAGAAGTGGGGCAGTCGCTTGCTCAATGGCCGAGTGTTTCATCAAGAAAGCTCGTGTCGGATCGTTTTCTATTTGTGAAGCATTTCCACAGCCAAGTAAAAGCAAAAATTACAAGCCTTCTAGATGCGAAAAAAGAAGAGCTGAAACAGGCAAGGGTTGTTAGGGCTGCAAATGCGATCCAAAAAGAGATTGCTCGCCTGAATCAATTGTCAGCTCAGTTGGAAGGGCTTGATATTTATGCTCTATCAAAAGCTCTTTCTCTATGCCCAAAGCAATTTACTACTGCCAAGAATTTAGTAGAGACCGCAGAGGCGATAGAAAAGAGTGTCATAGAAGATATTCAACAAGCTAATAAAAGATCTCTCCCTATCCCTCGTAGAAAGGGATTTAAATTTCATAAGAAATATCAGCCTACAGAAGCTGATAGGGAATATGCAAAAGATGTCGCGGGGCTTATTTACACCTTTGGAGGGTATTCTAAGTATTGCAAAAGGCAAGGAATCGAGAGCAAGCGGGAAAACCTAGCCGATGTATTCCTTCATGCAGCTATCGCATTTACAAAAGATCCAGATGGTGACTACACAGGAAGAGAATTTAAAAATAGTAGCTTTGTTTTTAAGGAAGAGACTGAGATCAAACAAGTGTTCCATGAAACGGGAAGGCTTGTCAGTCATACAATCAAGGACCCTCTTTTCGACAAGGTCGATAAGCCGGAGAATTATCAAAGAACCACTCTAGAAAATCTATATGAAGCAACTCCGCTACCTCCAGAGGCTGATACGGATGCAGAAAATTACACAGAAGTAAATAATGGAAGAGCTCGAATCTACCAGGAAAACGTCACAAAACTGCAAGTGGATTTCGATAAACATCAAGAGCAGATGACCAAAAGAATGGAGCTAGTAGAGCAAAATCTCGATGATGAGTTTTTTGATGCAGAGGAAGGGGAAATTCAGCCATCCCCCATCCAAGAGAGGCAATTAGCCACAGCCGCTCCACATGGGCAGATGCTTAGGCAAGCATTGGCTAGGGGTGGGCAAGTGCTAGCTAGGGGCGCTGCAGGTGTTGGGATGGCAATGACTGCTCAAACAGCATTTGAGATGCTTCCCGATGCTGTACGAGCTCCGATTCTTCCGCTAGTAGCTGCTCCTGGAAGAGCTGTTGCGGGCGTTGTAATTGGGAGCCAAGCGATACAGCGTATTACCTCTTCTATTGTTCAAAGAGGTGATGATGGCACAAGAAGTGTTAATTGGAGGAACCTAGGACTCACCCTAACTGGTGGAGCCGCAGCTGTCTATACTGTTTATGAAGCAGTGCTAGATGGGGTCGACAATGGGAATGCAGCAGAGATTGTTGGAAAGTTAGGCTTATCTCTTCTTGAAAGGGGAGCTCAAATGGTTGATGGAGCTTGGGGAATGCACCTTGTTCCAATGCTAGGTATAGCGGCTAGTTCTCAAGCTGTAAAAAGTGTGGGTAATCTGGTTCCTAGAGCAAAACCGCTAACAGACTTTGTTGGAGATACTGGAGAAGAGACTCTCAACAAGATGAGAGAGGTTAGGCAGGCATTTTATTTTGGTGGCTGGCTGCGTAGTTTATTTACCCCTACATATGGAACGCAGGTGGCTACGATTGGTTTGAGGGATCGAGCTGTTCAAGCTTTTAATAATACAGGAAGAAAAAGAGGGCCTGTATTAGGTGAGCGCCTTCTAGCCCTTCCCACAGGAGCCAGTCAAGCTCTTGTTAGAGTGGGTAAAACAGGTTCAAGAAAGCTTTTAGCTCTTCCTGCAGGAGCAAGTCAAGCCCTTGCAAAGGTAGGTGAGGTTGTAAAGAAAACTCCGTTTGTGGATTCCTTATCACTTGGTGCATCTTATCTTTGGAACTGGGGATGGCAGTTATTATGGAGACAGGGGCAAGCAGAGGCGCTGCGGATAGATGCTCCGAGACGCTCAGTCGAAGTTTCGGATTCAGAGGATGAATGGGATTCCGTTAATTTTTTTGATGCGGAAGAGGGAGGAGAGTGGCCTCTTGATAATCAAGTGACTGTTGAAGAACTTGATGCAAATGGGAACACAACTCGAATCCTAGAGCGTATTCCTAGTTAAGCTCTTTTAAGAGTAGGAGGCGCTTTTTTCAGGATGCAGTCTTTTTCTACGATCACTTCTTTGATGGAGGGGTCGGAGGGGACTTCATACATCGTTTCTAAAAGTAGATTTTCTGCAATCATACGGAGAGCTCTCGCTCCCGTGCCAGATTCTTTGGCTTTTTCCGCTATAGCTCCTAAAGCCTCTTCTGTGAAGTGAAGTTTCACACTTTCTTCTTCGAATAGCTTTTGGTACTGTTTGATAATCGCATTTTTTGGTGTAGTGAGGATATCGACAAGGTCTTCGATGGTGAGTTCGTTACAGTTGGCGATGCTATTGAAGCGACCTATGAACTCAGGGATAAGCCCAAAGGAGACGAGATCTTCTGTCTCTACTTTGGAGAGGAGGTAGTTGGTCTCTTGAGAATCAAAGGCAGTTGTCTCTGTGACATCGAAGCCGATGGTGCTTTTTCCTAGTCTTTTTGCAATGATGGTATCGAGGTGAACAAAAGCCCCGCCAACGATAAAGAGGATGTTTTGGGTGTTGACCTTGATATACTCTTGGTTGGGGTGCTTGCGGCCTCCTTTGGGAGGTACGTTGGCA
Organism: Chlamydiota bacterium; assembly: GCA_021772375.1. Taxonomy (GTDB): domain Bacteria; phylum Chlamydiota; class Chlamydiia; order Chlamydiales; family Rhabdochlamydiaceae; genus Sacchariniichlamydia. The sequence continues at coordinate 7,616 of JAJFME010000004.1, forward strand.
ATTGTTCCTTCAACGATTTTGAGTAGTGCTTGTTGCACTCCTTCGCCAGAGACGTCTCTTGTGATGGAGACGTTGCTTGTTGTCTTACGCAACTTGTCAATCTCATCGACGTAGATGATTCCCATTTCAGCTCTTGCGATGTCGTAGTCCGCTGCTTGGACAAGGCGAAGAATGATGTTTTCTACGTCTTCTCCCACATAACCAGCCTCTGTTAGTGTGGTGGCATCGGCGATGGCGAATGGGACATCGAGGGTTTGAGCAAGGGTTCTAGCTAGGAGGGTTTTTCCACTTCCAGTAGGGCCGAGAAGAAGGACGTTGGACTTGCTATACTCGATCGCATCTTCTTTATTGAGAGCACGCACTCGTTTATAGTGGTTATAGACGGCAACGGAAATGGTTTTTTTTGCTTTTTCTTGACCAATAACGTAGGCATCTAGAGCCTCTTTGATCTCTTTGGGCTTGAGAACTTTTAGCTCGTGGTGGACGGGCTTTTTCTCAATGATGTCCACACAGAGGTGGACACATTTGTCACAGATGTAGCTGTTAGGTCCAGAGATGAGTTTCTCTACAGCTTCTTCTGTGCGGCCACAAAAGGAGCAAGCGGGGGCTTCTTTTTTTGTCATGTTTCCTATACGGGCGCTGGGGCCGGTGTTTTCGTTGCGATCTTATCGATGATGCCGTATTCGAGTGCTTGCTCTGGATTCATGTAGAAGTCTCGCTCTGATTCTTCTTTGATTTTTTCCAGAGGTTGGCCTGTTTTATCTGAGATAATCTTGGCACACATCTCTTTTAATTCTAGGATTTCTCGTGCTTGTAATTCTAGGTCAGTAGCTGTTCCCGTCATTCCACCGTGGGGTTGGTGGATCATAATGCGGCTATGAGGAAGGGCGTAGCGCTTTCCTTTTGTTCCGGCCATAAGAAGAAGAGATCCCATAGAAGCTGCCATACCTAAGCAGTAGGTGTTGATCTCGTAGCTCATGAACTGCATGGTATCGTAGATAGCAAGGCCAGAAGTGATGACACCGCCAGGGGAATTGATGTAGATGTTTACATCTTTTTTAGGATCGTCAGCACGTAAGAAAAGAAGCTGCGCAATGACGGTATTGGCTATTTGGTCATTGATCTCTGTCCCAATGAAGATGATGCGGTCTTTTAGAAGACGGGAATAGATATCCATTGCTCGCTCGCCACGGCCGGTATCTTCAATAACATAGGGAATCGTATACGACATATCAAACCTCAGGTTGTGTTCACTCAAACGTCATATTGCAGAGATAGAAATTATTGCGCTAGGCCTTTTCTTTTTTAGGCTTTGGTGCAGCTTTTTTGCGTGGGGTAGCCGTTGCTTTTTTAGCTGCCGTTTTTGGAGCAGCAGCTTTTTTCTTTGGAGCTGGCTTTTCTTTTTTTTCTGTAGCCTTGGGCTCTTCTGCGCTTTTTTTACTTGGCGCTGCTGTGCGAGCGTGAGCGATGACCCAGTCTTCTGTTTTCTCTAAAAGAACGCGAGAGTAGGCTTCTGCTTGCTTCACGTCTGGCTGGCGAGGGTCATGCGGTTGAGCAGAAGGATAAAGAAGAGCTTCGAGTGGGTCTGATCCAGCTTCAGGAAGATCTTGTGGTGTAACGGACATATTCTGGTCTTCTGCGATTTTACGGCAAATATAGAAAATACGAACAGCTTTGGACGCTTGCTCTTTTACATTGTCTACAAGTACCCGTCTTTCCGTGTCATTGCTCTCGTCCCACTGTTTTTTGAATTGGGGATCTTGAATCATTTGTTCTAGGCGGAATCGTGTCTCTTTTTCAATGATAGAGTGGGGGAGGTCTACATGGTGAGAGAGAAGGAATTCTGTGACTTTTTCCCGTTTTTCTTCACGTACATATTCGTCTGCTTTTTTGTTGAGAAGTGCTTCGATATTTTTTTGGAGAATTTCAACAGTTTCAGCGCCGATTTGTTTGGCAAAGGCATCATCTAGCTCTGGGAGCTTTGCAGATTCGATTGCTTTGATTGTGATGCGAACTTTTTTAGGAGGGTATTCCTTTTTCTCTTCTTCGCTTAAGGTGTCATCTGGTTTGCTGACGCCTTCGACGACATCGCCGGGTTTTTTGCCGATTACTAGTTTTTGCATCCACTGCGCCATGGATTTGGAAGAAACCTCAAAACGAGTATTAGAAAAAAGATTCTGTGGAGGGTCTTCTTCGATTACATCGAGGTCGAGCATGAGGAAATCGCCTTTCTTTACGGCTCGATCTTTTACAGGCTCCCATGTTGAGAAAAACATCTGTGTTTGTCGAATGGTTTCATCGACTTTCTCTTTTGACACTTCAGGGCGCTTGACGGGTTTGAGAACGCATTTGGCGGGATCCACAGATGGGATGCTAGGAATGGTTTCGAATGAGAGAGTGAGTTTTGCTCCATCGCGTGAGTGATTCTCCATTCTGAAGGAAATCGTTGCTTCTGGATTGATAACGGGGACGTTCGCAAGCTGGGCGCTGTGTTTGTAGCTCATGTTCGCGATCTCTTCTTGCCAACGCTTGTCAAGCTCCTGGGGATGACGTTTTGCGACGAGCTCTGGAGGAGCTTTTCCTTTGCGGAATCCTGGAACAAGAACCTCTTTTCCAACGCTCTTTGCGGCCTTTTTATGAGCCTCAACGCAAATAGGACGGAAGACTTCTACCTCGTATTCGACTATGCAGTGCGGTTTGTTGTGGACGACAACATGCACTTGGTCGTTTTTGTATTCGGTAGCTTTAGGAGTTTTTTCTTCGCTTTTTGTAGTCATTTTTTTGTTTCTTCAAAAGTTTAATAGAAAAAAGCGGGTGATGAGATTCGAACTCACGACCCTCACGTTGGCAACGTGATGCTCTACCACTGAGCTACACCCGCATTGAGGAAATGTCATAGACATACTAGGACGTCCCTTCAAGATTTGACATTCTAGAGAAGGGCGATTTTTTTTTCACGAAGTTTTCTAAATCAAGTAGTGTGCGATAGGTGTTTCTCGAAGGAAATGGAAATTTTTCTTGAAGTGGTAAGCAAAAGTTTGTAAAACCATATTTCTAACTTTGGGGAAACCAGACATGCTGAATTTTCGAAAATTGAAAAAAGACTTCTCATCGACAATCGTTAAAGAGGGGAAGGATTCCTTCGACAGCGAGAAGGTTGTCTCTGCGAAGATCATCGAGCTAGATAGCAAGCTAATGCGCATCAGTGGAAGGGTTCTTGGGCAATATGACAACCATTATGAGAGTGAAATCGAGATAGATCGACTAGAGTGTGAAACGATCGATTCTAACTGTGATTGTCCCTACAACTATGACTGTCAGCATATTGCAGCCCTTTTATTTTATCTTGAGCAGAATCTTGACCAGATTCTTGTTGCCTATTCGAAAGAAAAAGATATCTCAGATACTGGAGGCCTTGAAGAAGAAGAGAAGGAAGAGCTTTTAGAAAAGCTCAAAGAAGCAGAAGACAAAGAAGTAGTCAGACAAGAAGAAAATCTCCAGCGGCAGATTTTGCAGGAATATGTCACCTCTTCAGAAATGCTTGCAGCATCTCCATTTTTCCGCTCAGATGAGAAAAAAGCGATCGATAAAGCAGAGTTTTCTCTCATATATGATTTCCCAAAAAAGGCGGGAGGTCCTATCGAGGTGCAGGTAGCTTTGCGTCTGCCGTTCCGCTCCAAGCCTCTACATGTCCCTAATTTACGAAAGTTCATTGAAGCGACTCGCTTCAATGAACCGGTTTTTATGGGCGGGAAGAAGTTTTGCTTTGCCTTAGATTCTTTTGACCCCAGCCAGAGAGAAATTGTCCGGATGGTAATGGACCATGTGCGGTTTCCTGAAAATGTGAGCAGTGAGCGAGCCTTGCGCATTGGCTATATCCACTCTGATTTTTTCGGATTGATTTTGGCTCGTGTGTTTGAACTGAAAGAACAAGAGTTATCGAAAGGTGGGTATTCGATTTTAGATGGAGATTTACCTACTCTTCCAGGAGTTTATCAAGGGGGATTTGAGAATCCGCTGCAATTCTCTTCTGTTCCAGCTCATTTCCGTTTCCATTTAGAATTTATAGCTCCTCCCTCTTCGAAAATCTTGCTTAATCCCAAACTTGTAATGGATGAGCAAGAGCTTACCTTAGAACAAGTGGCTCTTTTTCAGTGTGCAAAGCCAGGGATGCTATTTGAAGGGACCTACTGGAGATTTTCCCATCTGATTACGCGTAGGCATTTGCGCAATCTAAAAGAGATCCGAAATATGACGATTCCAGAGCCGTTATTTGGTTCATTTGTTGAAGAGTCGTTGCCGGAGCTTATGCAGTTTGCTGAGGTGGCCAATCGCGAGGTGATTGAAAATTTTGTTACTCTTCCTTTTGTTGACTCTGTAGAAACGATTTGTGAGCTTTCCTACCTCAATGGAGAGTTGGATGCGTCAGTGCACTTCAAGTATGATGGGAATACCATCCCAGCAGCAACATCGCAACTCTCGTATGATCAGATCAATTCGTTTTGTGCGGAAGAGGGGATCCTTGCACGTAACCTGGTTGAAGAGCGCCGAATCATAGAAGATCTATTTCAAGACTTCCTCTTCAATTCCGAACAAGGAATTTATGTTTCCAGATCAGATAAGAAGATTGTCGAGTTTATGACTGATGTGATTCCTCGGAATAAAGATCGTGTCACGTTCAACTGTCCACAGAATCTTCTCGATCAATTTATCTATGACAAAACGGAATTTGTTCTCCATTTCACCCATTTGGGAAAAGTGGACGCTTATGAAATTCAACTAGAAGTAAAGGGTTCTCTGAAAGGAATCAAAGTGGATCAACTCTGGGATTGTATTGCAGCGAAGAAGGCTTTTATCGAGCTAGCAACTCCAAAATCTGCCGGAAAGAAAAAATCGGAAAAAAGCAAGCTGTCGAAGATTTTGGTGCTTGACTTAGAAAGGTTAGCGGGTGCAGTCCAGTTGTTTGATGAGCTCGGGATTACAATTCTTGAAAATAAAAATCTAGAGAGGCCTCTTTGGAGCTTAGCGAATATCGATGCAGATCAGTTTGAAGGGCTTCCGATCAAGTTTTCGATCTCCGATCAGCTTGTAGAAATTCGCCAGCAGATGCTTGGAGAAAAATTACTAAAAGCAAGTCCTGTTCCCAAGGAAATTAAAGCCGAGCTTCGTTCTTACCAACTCGAAGGGGTCCAATGGTTAGAGCGTCTTAGATCGATGTTTTTAGGCGGGATCCTAGCTGATGATATGGGTCTTGGAAAAACGCTACAGGCGATAGTAGCTCTCTCACAGTTGCAGAAGAAAAAACTCGGTTGCGCGCTGATTGTTTGTCCAACTTCTCTTCTCTATAACTGGAAAGAGGAATTTGCAAAATTCAGTCCGAAGATGAAAGTAGCAGTTATCGATGGAATCCCATCACAACGCAAGAAAATGATTGCAGAGCTTTCTAAATCAGATGCAATTATCACTTCCTATACGCTACTGCAAAAGGATATCGACCAGTACAAAGACGCTCTCTTTTCTTGTGTGATTTTGGATGAGGCTCAGCATATCAAAAACCGAGGGACCCGAAATGCGCGCTCTGTCAAGATGGTTCGTGCACACCATAAACTTATCCTATCGGGTACCCCGATTGAGAATTCACTTGATGAGTTGTGGAGCTTGTTTGATTTCCTAATGCCAGGCTTCTTGAGTACTTACGAGCGTTTTGTGGAAAAATATGTGCGAGTTTCAGGAGAAGAGCAGGCTAACAATATTGCTTACTTACGTAAGAAGATTTCTCCATTCATCATGCGCCGCATGAAAGCAGATGTTTTGAAAGACCTGCCTCCGGTTTCAGAACTTATTTATCATTGTCAGCTTAGCCCTGTGCAGCAAGAGCTTTATCGCTCCTACGCAGAGTCTGCTCGTGACGAGTTAATGAAGCTTGTTGAGCGCGATGGCTTTGATCGGGTACAGATCCATGTGTTGGCTACCTTAACACGTCTTAAGCAGATTTGCTGTCACCCAGCCATCTTCGCTAAAGAAAAAGCAGAAATTGGAGACTCAGCAAAATATGAAATGCTTGTTGAGCTCCTTCAAACGCTGATGGAAGGGGGACACAAGACTGTCATCTTCAGTCAGTACACGCAGATGTTAAAAATTATGCGCTCAGATCTTGAGCAGAAAGGAATTCGTTTTGCCTATCTCGATGGATCAACAAAAAATCGTCTTGAAGTAGTGAAACAGTTCAACGAAGACCCATCGATCCATGTCTTCCTCGTCTCATTGAAAGCAGGTGGTACAGGCTTAAATCTCGTTGGAGCAGATACTGTAATCCATTACGACATGTGGTGGAATCCAGCTGTTGAGAGTCAGGCGACCGATAGAGTCCATCGTATGGGACAGAAAAAATCAGTCTCTGCCTACAAATTAATCACACTCGGAACGATCGAAGAGAAGATCGATGAGATGCAAAAGCGGAAAAAAGGCCTCGTCAAGAAAGTGGTAAGTTGCGATGATGAAGTGATCTCAAAACTGACTTGGGAAGATGTTTTAGAACTCTTGAAAACGTAAGGGACGAAGAATATGATGGAGACCATTCTGGAGAAAACAAAACCTTCCAGCATTTCGGCCAAACTCCGCGCGATGCTCTCACAGAAAGGAGGTGCCTTTTCAGGTCTTTTTTCTAGTGATATTGGGATTGATTTAGGAACAGCAAATACACTTGTTTTCGTACGAGGTAAGGGGATTATCCTTGCAGAACCCTCCGTGGTAGCTGTCGACTCTCAGACTGGTGAAGTGCTAGCTGTTGGTCACAAGGCCAAGTCCATGCTTGGAAAAACTCCTCGGAAGATCCATGCTGTACGTCCGATGAAAGATGGCGTTATTGCAGATTTTGAAATAGCGGAAGGCCTTCTAAAAGCCCTCATCAAAAGAGCTACTCCTTCGCGCAGCCTTTTCCGTCCAAAAATTCTCATCGCCGTCCCTTCAGGAATCACAGGGGTTGAGAAACGGGCTGTAGAAGATTCAGCTCTCCGTGCTGGTGCACAAGAAGTGATTCTTATCGAAGAGCCGATGGCTGCTGCGATTGGAGTAGATCTTCCTGTTCACGAGCCTTCCGGTAATATGATCATTGATGTTGGTGGTGGAACCACAGAGATTGCGATTATTTCCCTCGGCGGTATCGTAGAGTCTCGCTCTTTACGCATTGCAGGAGATGAGTTTGACGACTGCATTATGAACTACATGCGCCGCACCTATAACCTGATGATCGGCCCTAGAACAGCCGAAGAGATTAAAATGACTATCGGCTCTGCCTACCCACTTGGAGATAATGAGCTTGAGATGGAAGTACGCGGTCGTGATCAAGTAGCAGGTCTTCCTGTCACAAAAAGGATCAATTCTGTAGAAATCCGTGAATGCCTTGCAGAGCCAATCCAGCAAATCATTGAAAGTGTCAAGCTAACGCTAGAGAAGTGTCCCCCAGAACTCGCTGCAGACCTTGTTGAGCGGGGGATGGTGCTAGCTGGTGGAGGTGCTTTGATCAAAGGGCTAGATAAGTCTCTTATCAAAGAGACTGGTCTTCCAGTTACTGTAGCGCCGAATCCCTTACTAGCTGTCTGCATGGGAACAGGGAAGTCTTTGGAGTATATTGATAAGTTCAAGAAAAGAAGACTTGCAACAGCCTAATGATTTTAAAACAAACACTGCTTTGTTTGGCTTTTGGAGTCTCTATCTTTGCAGAGCCTCTAAGGCGCATTCCTGATGAGCTCTTGAGTGCCTTTACAGAAAGGGGAGAAATTTCTGTATCTTATCGAAACTATTCAGATAATTCATATCCCCGCTCAGAGCCTTTAGTTTATACAACTGATATGATCGAGGGCAATCTTAAGAAAATTCAACAGAGAGCCTGGAGCTACTACGGAGCAACGGATGCCTATCTCTATGAAGCGCTTGAGAAATATGCTTCTTGGATAGAGGGGAAGCTGGTTGGAATTATTGGTTCCGCAACCCCTTGGTACGAAAGCATTATCATTCACTACGGAGGCCACCCGGTTAGCATAGACTATAACGCTATCATTAGCGAAGACCCACGTATCACAACTATAACTGTTGAAGAGTATGAGAAAAGCCCCATTACCTTTGATGCAGTTCTCTCAATCTCTAGCTTTGAGCATGATGGTTTAGGACGTTATGGGGATCCCATTAACCCTTATGGCGATTATGAAGCGATGAAAAAAACCAAGCAAATGCTCAATAAGGATGGCGTGCTCTTTCTAGCGGTGCCTGTTGCAGATGATAAGATCTGCTGGAACGTACATCGAGTTTATGGAAGAGTTCGCTTACCTAAGCTGTTAGAAGGATGGTCGACTATCGACAGCTATGGATTTTGCGAGAGTAACTTTGACTTAAATCCTCTTGGATATATTCATCAGCCAGTATTTGTTTTGGAAAGTATTGAAGACTGAAAAATAGCGTCCTTTTCAGCCTTCATAGCAATTATTCAGTCGTTTCTCTACACCTTTTGCCAGTCACTAGCCACTTGTTTCTTTGGCAGGACCTCAATACCTTTTTGCAATTTGATTGCTTTTTCAAGAATTTTGTCTCCCGTCATACTGGAGATTTTCCCCTTAAGAAGTTTACTTGCATCCTGCCATTTAGAGCGTCCAAATAGCGATTTAACGCTGTTTGATATAGCAGAGCTTACATATTCGATTAGGGAATTAGGTTGGTAGCTGTACTCTATAATTGTAGGTGCTAACTCAAAGACTTGGTTTTTATCTATAGCAAGGTCTGTGATCAAGTATGTAAATGTAGATTCCTGTAGGCGATTGACTGTAATGGATCTTCCTGAGACCATGTTCGAGTAGCCCTTTTCTATTCTACAAAGCTTTTCTAATTGTCCTTCACCCAAAAGACGTTCAACTTTTTGCCAGTCAGATTCAAAGAAGGGGAGCACTGATTTGAACGCATTCCAAATACGATAGAGCACATCTTTATAAACAGAGCTGGATCGATGCGAATAGTTGTTTACAGTGCTAAAGATTTCTTTTGCCCTTGTGTTAGAGAGATCTAAGAATGGGATGGATTTCTTTGTATTATTTCGATCAGTGGCTGTATACGAAAAACTCCCCTGAAAATATTGGGTAGTTACTTGTCTTGTGTGTGGTATTTGCCCTGTGGTAATAGCCATAAGAACGTTCTCCTTTTTGAAGTTTTTGAGCATTGTACATAAAGTAAGAGGGAATTCAAAAGAATATTTTTGTCTTTCTAGCCCTTGCATTTATTTCTCTTTTTGAGGATCGTTCAATTTATGAATATACAAAATTTCACGACAAATGCAGCCCTTTCTTCCTGGGTTGAGAAGATGCAATCCTTATGCAAGCCAAGTCAGACTCATATTTGTGATGGATCGGAAGAGGAGTATGAAGCTCTTTGCCAAGAGCTTGTTGTGAAGAGCGTATTTGTTCCTCTGAAAAAGAGGCCTGGAAGCTATTGGTGCCGCTCTCACCCTGATGATGTCGCACGGGTTGAAGAGTCGACGTTCATTTGCAGTAAGTTGGAAGAAGATGCAGGGCCTACTAATCACTGGAGAGACCCAAAAGAGATGCATCAGACCATGAATGAACTTTTCGATGGGTGCATGAAAGGGCGAACGATGTATGTCATCCCATTTAGTATGGGACCCCTCGGATCAGATATTGCGCAGATCGGCGTACAGATCACAGATTCTCCTTATGTTGTAGTGAATATGAAGATCATGACGCGGATGGGAAGACGCGTTTTGGATGTTTTAGGAGATGGTTTTTTTATCCCTTGCATGCACTCGGTTGGAGTGCCTTTGAAAGAGGGGCAAGAAGATAGTTTTTGGCCGTGCAATCCTGAGAATCGCTATATTGTTCACTTTCCAGAAGAGAGAGAAATCTGGTCGTATGGTAGTGGCTATGGAGGCAATGCTCTTCTAGGAAAGAAGTGCCTTGCGCTTCGCATTGCCTCTGCTATGGCACGTGATGAAATGTGGATGGCAGAGCACATGTTAATCATGGCGATCACGAATCCTCTCGGTGTACGTAAATACTTCACAGCGGCTTTTCCAAGTGCATGTGGTAAAACCAATTTAGCGATGCTGAGATCGACACTACCTGGTTGGAAAATCGAATGCGTAGGCGATGATATTGCCTGGATGAAATTCAAGGAAGATGGCTACTTGCATGCAATCAATCCCGAAGCAGGATTTTTTGGAGTAGCTCCAGGAACATCAGAGCAATCGAATCCATGCGCTATGAAGGTGATTAGGAAAAATACAATTTTCACAAACGTTGCTCTTACTCCTGATGGAGATGTCTGGTGGGAAGGGATGACCAAAGAGCCTCCCAAAGAATTGACAGACTGGCGAGGGAATCCTTGGACACCACAATCAAAAACACCAGCTGCCCATCCCAACGCTCGCTTTACAGCTCCTGTGAGTCAATGCCCTGCTTTAGAGCCTCATTGGGAAGACCCCGCAGGAGTTCCCATCTCAGGAATGATTTTTGGAGGACGGCGAGCTACTACTGTGCCTCTTGTTTTCGAGGCTTTAAGTTGGCAACATGGAACTTTTATCGGCGCAGGCGTCTCTTCTGAGATGACAGCTGCTGCTAAAGGGGAAATAGGCAAGTTGCGCCACGATCCTTTTGCCATGCTCCCTTTTTGTGGTTACAACATGGGTGATTATTTTGGGCATTGGCTTGACATGGGTAAAAAAACAAAGCCCCATCTTCTTCCTCGCATATTCCATGTGAACTGGTTCCGTAAATCAGAAGAGGGGAGCTTCCTCTGGCCAGGATTTGGAGAAAATATCCGCGTTCTCAAATGGATGTTTGAGCGTACGGAGGGAGCTGATACGGCTGAAGAGACTCCTATTGGATATATTCCCAAAGAGGGGGCTCTTGACCTTTCTGGACTAGACATCTCTAAGAAGACTTTGCAAGAGCTTTTCGAAGTTGATCCAGTGAAGTATCTGAAGGAAGCGGAAGAATTAGAGAGTTATTTTTTCATCTTTGGAAATAAGCTGCCAGAAGGTATAAGAATTGAGCTTGATGGATTAAAAAATCGGCTCATTACTTGAAAATTGTCATCCAAAGAGTTCGCCAAGCTAGTGTCTCTGTTGAAGGAGAAGTTGTCGGAGAGATCCGACAAGGCGCTCTTGTTTTTTTAGGGATTCATAAAGAAGATCGATCCACTCAAATTCCTCCCTTTGTTGAAAAACTAATTCAGCTCCGCATTTTTCAAGATGAAGAGGGGAAGATGAATCGCTCGCTTCTTGATATACAAGGAGAGCTGCTTATCGTCTCCCAGTTCACTCTCTATGCCAATTGCAAATCGGGTAGGCGCCCTTCGTTCACAGACTCTGCCCCTCCAGATCAAGCAAATACTCTCTATGAGCTATTTATAGAAGAAGCTAGAAAAAAAGTTTCTAAAGTTGAAACAGGAATATTCGGGGCATTGATGCAAGTCTCTTTATGCAATGATGGACCTGTGACACTTGTGTTGGAGGATCTATGATTATTAAGTGGTTTTTTCCTCTTCTTGTAGCTCTTGCAGATCATCCTCCACTAGAAGATGAGTTTGAAGAGTTTGAGGAGGTCTTCGAGGAGGAAGTTCATGAAGAAGCCGATGCCTTTCTTATCGATGAACTCATCCCTTTTCAAATAGGGAGAGAAAGACTTCTCACCTATCTGCATGCTACTCCGTCTGCTTTTCCTGTAGAGAAAAAACAACCTGAAATAGAAACCCTCTTCGAGCACTATGTAAAAGAAGATTCTACGGTAATTAGCTATGGGGCTGGAGACTGTAGCTGTATCCTTAAGCTCTCATCTCTAGTTGGTGATGAGGGGACGGTGATTGTATTTGAACCAGACCTTGAGAACTTGGCAGTCCTGTTTTGGAACTTGTCGCTTCGAGGGGTAGAGAATGTACAACTCTTTCATGACATGAGCAAAAAACTCGATACACTCTTTCTGAAAAATGTCTCTTTTATGCGTCTTGATGTGGGTGGACGGGAGTTATTTGTTTTAGGAGGGGCCTCGAACTTGCTTGCGGAAAACACGCCAGTGCTCCTTCTTAATACGCTTGCAGGGATACCTGTAGAACTTGCTGATCGGTACACTAAGCAAGAATTTCAGGAGCTAACAGCAAAGCTTGATAATTTGAGCTACAGGTCTAAAAGAATCAACGGGGCCGAGTACCTGTTTACTCATTCAGGAATGCAAGAATAGACAGTTTTAGTGCTTTTAGAGTTTTTCCATCATAGTCTTTTTCGACAGACTTCCAAAATCTGGTGAGTTGAGGATCGCCTTTGAGTGCGCGATCAATGCAGAGCCTTGCAACTCGCTTTCGCTCGGTAGCAGGGAATGTATGAAAGTTTCCTTTTTTTACTTCTAATTCTTCCCCCTCTAGGAGAAGAAATGGCTTTAAGTCTTTGACGGGGATTAGTGCCTGGCCTCGGTTAGAGGATCGCCAAAGTAGGCGAGTAGGGAGTTTGCCCCGATATGTAAAGCAGGAGTGGAAACGTTCAACTGTCTCAAGGAAAGAAAGAGTTTGTGGCATGTACCAGTAGCTCTTATCCGTATCCATACTCCTAGGGGTTGAAATCATTTCAACGGGGATGTCAGCTATTTTTAGGAGAGCGTTATTTTCGGCTGCATCTATTTTATCAACAATATGCCTTGCAATAACAAATGTAACTTGGGTTTTTTCAAGCTGACTTTTTGATAACACAGTACTGCGAGGAAAGGTATTGGGAGGGGTGAGCTCTGCTTTGTCTTTTTCTAGATCCCTAGATAGCAACAGAAGTGTACTCGCAATTGCTTCTGCTTGGGATTGAGCTAAAAAGGCAAGCACTAGAATGAGGTGATGAGGGTTTTGTTGCAATAATTGCAGGCTTTTATTTTGGCAAGCAAGCCGGGCTATATATAGTAAAGCGTCACGACGGTCACTGGTGCCCTCTTGATCAAAACATCCTCTTACCATAGGCTCAATTTCCTCTTGGAAAGAAGCATTTTCTAAGCCTGGTTGGTCCCAAATATCTGCAGTAGTAATATGTTGTTTGAGCATCTTAGGAGATGGAATTGAGACTGGTGATGTGGTAGCTAGAGAGGAGGTTTGTCTAGTGAGTAAGTCTATAGTCTTAGAGGGGAGAAGTTCATTAATAGCGGATTCTACAAAGGGAATCTGTCCGATGTCATCCTGTTCTATGTCTTTCCATAGCTGTGTAGCTCCAAATATTTTTGTCCTTGGCGGGACATAATCACGAGCAACTGCTCGTCTCTCTTCTAAGTCGAGATCTCTTAAATCGGTGGGGTTGAATTCCTCTAGGCACAGTTGGTCTGCCAGGAGGTGGATCTGACCAGAGGTTTTGGATAAACAATCTGTAGGGACGCTCCCAGAGCAGCTTTTTATTTCCTGAAAATAGGTGAGTGATTGCTTAATGGAAAGGGTGGGCTTTAAGGTCTCTTGCTCTAGGGCTTTTACTGCGTCAGAAGTTATTTCGCAAGGAGGGCAGAGGTCTCCCTCTGCAGATAAAAAAGAGACTGAAATAGTAGGGGATGTATATGCATTTTCAGGAGGAGCCGGGTTTGGTTTAGCCGAGAGTGTTTGTTTGATCGTCCCTTCTAACTTGAGTATCAGATAGCTGATTTCTTCAGGTGGCGGATCTTTGGTGAGAAACGCAAGGACAAGAACAGTGTGAAAGGGGGATTTTTTTAATTCCTGGGTACTGTAGGAAGCAAATGTTTTTCGAGCTAGCTTTTGGAGTTGTACGACTTTCTGTGCATCTGATATTTGTTTAGTAGTTATATTGTCTAAGCTAAAAGACAGCGCGGAAGAGCCAGTAGCAGTAGGAAAGTCTCCTGCAGAAGAGAGAGAGCGGCCGGGAGAGCGAAGTAATGCTAGACTCATAAAAAGTCTCCTTTTACGGTGAAAATAAGTCAGTTTATGAAAATTTTGATTAATAACACAGTGGATTTTTAGGGGGCCTCTTAGGGATTCTCAGAACAAATGTTCTGACGAGGGTTCGAGGCCAAAGTGTTACAAAAGTTAATTCAGATTGAAGGTTAGATTTTTCCCTCCTTTATGAAATTGCTGGTTTACAATAGTCAGATGGCTCTTTCAATCCCATTTTCGTTCCTGGTGTTCATTTTAATCTGGAAATTTTGAGTTAGTCAGAAATTCCTTTTAGGAGGTTGGAAATAGCTGTTTTCATTGTTTGTAAAGTCTCTGGAGAGTAATCGTCCTTGACGGATTCCCACAATGCAGTGAGCTGGAGGTCTTGTGGACAGGCTGCCTTAATACAGAGCGCGGCAACTCGCTGTTTTTCTTCGGGAGGAAATGAATGAAATTTCTCTTTGTTTACAGATAGCTCTTGTTCGTTGAAGTCAGTAAGAAATGGAGCTAACTCTTTTAAGGACATGAATACCTGGTTTTTTATACCATCGAATCGGTATAGCTGTTTAGAGGGGAGTACACCCCGATATGTGCTATAGAATAGAAATCTCCCAAGTACCTCAACGATCGAAGAGGTCTTTGGGATGCCCCACCAATTCTCATCTATATCTCTAGAAAAAGGCGATGTACCTGTTTCGATAGGAATAGCGGGTGCGTTAGAGAATTGCTCAAAAGCTGCATTTTTGATCTCTTCTTCTTTGAGAACGAATGTAACATTGGTTTTCCCATTGGGGTTTGTTGACAATGGAGATGGGGCAGGTTGCTTTTTTCTAAACATTGCCCTGACTCTTTGTAGGAATGATGGACTGTTATTTTTTACCCCTTTAGAGGGGGGGGGAGACAGGTGTTCTTGCTGTTCGTTCTCAAGACTCTCTTCAGCTTCTAATTTTTCAGTGAATGTCTTAGCTAGTAATAAAAGCGTAGCTCCCGTTGCTTCTACTGAGATCTTGGCTAAGAAGGATAAGACTAGGATTAGATGATGAGGAGCTTTTTGTAATTCTTGTAGATCAATTTTAGCAAAGATCAAGCTGGCGTTATACTGTAGGCCATTACGAATATCGTTTGTTGATTGCTGCTCAAAAGTTTGGGCTATCTTTGCTTTGGCACTCTCTAAGAGGGAGCAGTTTTTTAGGCCTGGTTGATTCCAGAGCAGAGAAGTATCCGGTGCGGTGTTTTGTTCTTTTGGAGATTGGGTGCCAGCTATTGAAAGATGCGTATCCAGAAAAGCAGCTTCAGATGGAAGTCCTTTTGGATGAGGCGAGGGCAGGAGCTCATCAATAGAGGTCCTCAAAGAGGGGAGTTTCTCGCGGTCTTGCTCAGTCAGTTGTTTCCAAAGGTGCAGAGCTCCAAACTCCCTTACTTCTAAAGAGACGTAGGCATGGGCGAGTGATTTTCGTTCCTCAAAAGAAAAATCTCTTAAATCCGTGGGATTTAATTGCGTTAGGTCTAACGGGGCTGTTTGGATGCAGGTTTGGTTATTATTTCTGACTAAATGCTTTACAGGGACAGTTCCAGTATAACGTCTTAAGGGTTTGAAATAGGTGAGTGAGTACCGAATATGTGGGGCTAGATTTGAGACTTTTTGTACTAGGGCTGTAGTTGAGTCAGAAGTTATTTTACAGGGGAAGTGAGAGACCTTGCTCGTAGACAAAAAAGAGGCCTGAATAGTGGGGGAATCATGTTGCCCTTCAGAAGGCTCTGATATCGGTTGGGGAGATATTTCTTCTGCTTGCATCTCCTTGTGTAGCTTGTTTGTCAGATAGGCTAGCTCTTTAGGAAGTGGGGCTTCAATGAAAGATGTAAGAACGAGAACGGTATGGTAGATGGAGCTTTCTAATTGTGTAGAGTTGTAGCGGGCAAATGTTGTTTGAGCAAGAGCTAGGATCTTAGTAACTTTATCTTTATCCGTTGTGTCTTGAGAGAGGGTTGCATTTATGACAAAACTTGGCCCCTTTGATGGAGTATAAGAGTATGAACTAGTCATGGAACGTTGACGGCCTCCTAGAGGCACCGGAGTCGTTACAGACGTAGGTGGTGGGGCTTTGTCAAATACTGGTGGAGAGCTTCCAAATCCAGGTGGTGGACTCCCAGATGCAGGCGATGAGTTGCTAGATGCGGGTGATGTACTCATAAAAAAGGCTCCTTATTCTGAGGAATAAGGAGCTAGTTTATAAAAATTTGACTAATAATGCAGCAAACTTTTAACGAGAGAAAATTTCTTGAGGTTTGAAGAAGAAAGCTACTTCTTGTTTAGCATTCTCAGCGCTGTCGGAACCATGTACAGCGTTCTTATCAATTGTTTTTGCAAAGTCTGCACGGATCGTTCCTGAGGCGGCTTCTTTTGGGTTGGTAGCTCCCATTAGCTCGCGGTTTTTAGCGATAGCGTCTTCTCCTTCAAGGACTGTGACGAGGACAGGACCCATGATCATGAAGGCTACCAGCTCTTCAAAGAAAGGGCGATGTGCATGTACATTATAAAAAGCTTTTGCTTGGTCGGTGGAAAGGTGCAGCATTCTAGTTGCAACAACTTTGAGTCCAGCTTTTTCGAAGCGGGAAAGGATCTCTCCAATGTGGTTGTCACCTACTGCGTCAGGTTTAATAATCGATAGTGTTTGCTCTAAGGCCATCTGAAATACTCCTTGAATAGTCTGTAGGTAGCATTATAGACTAGGTTCTCATTAATCTACATGTGAAAAAATGTCTTACGGAAACTACCCAGATCTATCTCGTGTTCGTCGAGTTCTTGTGATCAAGCTGCGCCACCTAGGCGACGTATTGTTATCGACCCCTGTTTTCTCTTGTTTGCAGGAATCTCTCCCAGAGGCGCAAATAGATGCGTATATATGGAAGGAGGGGGCTCCGATGCTAGAAGGCCACCTAGCGATCAACGAATTGATTTTGCATGATCGAGATTGGAAGAAATTGCCATTTATAAAAAGGATGCGCGCTGAGTTTAGGCTTTTGCGTAAGATTCGGAAAGGAAACTACGATCTAGTCATTAACCTTACTGAAGGAGATAGAGGAGCAATTGCAGCATTTGTAAGTGGATCGGCTGTAAAGGTGGGGATCGATCCAGGTCCGTGTAAGAAGAGAAAGGTGTTTACCCACCTGGTTAAGCCTTGCCCAAATCCCCGCCATACGGTTGAAAAAGATCTAGATGCGCTGAGAAGAATTGGAATATTTCCGTCTGCCGAAGATCGAAAGCTTTTCTTTTCGGTGCCACAAGATGCCCAAAAGACGGTATCTACTCTTATAGAAGAGGAGCCTTTTGTACTGATCCATGCGGGGTCTAGATGGCGTTTTAAATGTCTGCCCCCACGGTTGATGGCTCAAGTGATCGACCTTTTAGGTGAAAAGGTGGTGCTGACTGGGGCTCCTTCTGAGCGGGAATTTGTTGAAGAAATTGTGCGTTATACAAAGGGAGATGCCCTGAACCTTGCTGGAAAAACATCTCTCAAAGAAATGGGAGCACTCATGCAAAGGGCTAAAGGTGTGATTACAGTTGATTCAGTCTCTTTGCATATGACCTCAGCGCTTCAAGTGCCTACGGTAGCCCTATTCGGTCCTACTTCAGAGCAGAATTGGGGGCCTTGGCAGAACCCAAGGAGTATTGTAGTGGCACAAAATCGCTCTTGTCGCCCTTGTCGTTTAGATGGGTGTGGAGGAAGCAAGATGAGCGATTGTCTTTGGACGCTCTCTCCTCAGGCTATTGTAGAATCCTTTGAGAATATCGCTTATCCTTCAACTGGAGCTGTAGAGACTGCTCCTTCCGATGCTTCGCTTTTTGTTTTGAATTCTTTAGAGATGAACCCTACAGAATAGAGCCAAGCGGCGAAGACGATCACGAGGATACCAGCTACAAATGGAGCGGAGAGGGAGATACTTCCCATCCCTAAGATCATAGCTTGGTAAGTAAGAGAAGCTCCTGATTTTCCTACACCGGAACCGAGTCCATCGATAGCAGCTTTCCCTCTTAGGCGAGACTCTGAGTCGACAGCCAGGAAGGCAAGTTCTTTGGAGGCATCAAATACGGAGTATTTACCTGCTTTCGAAAGACAGTTCTGTGCAGATCCTATATAGACGGTTATCGCTAAGGGTGTGAGTCCTAAGAAGGAGAGTGTGAACCCTGTTAGAACATTTTCAAAGAAGAAGAAACTGAAGAACCCGATGGCCATGATCACCATGACAGCTGGGGTGAGGAGCGCTACGAAGGTCCAACCGAGGCGGCGTACCATAACAGAGAAGAACAGTCCCCCCATGGTTGCGATACAGCCAATCCCGATCGTAACTTGATTCATATGTGTCATCATCTCATTGGGATCAGAGAAGTGTTTTCTAAGCTGTTCTTTCCAGAGGATATCAGTGAAGTTGATAGCGATGTTATATCCCAAGACGATGAGGGCTAAGCAAGTGAGGTATTTAGACTTGCTGATATAGCGGATACAGTCTCTTAGAGAAAGGCGCTTTTTTTTACTTGTTTTCATTGATTCTGCGTGGCTATCAACGGCATCGGGATCATTGGGCACGATGTGTCGGTTAATCCAGTAGAAGATGCCCATAGCGGCTACAGCGCAGATGCAGACCATGGAGGTAAGGATCATAAGAGATTGTTGCCAGTTAGAGCCGGTCGCGTCTGTTGCGGGATCAATTAATCCTTTTACGAGAAAGATTGCTAAGCCACCTCCTATAATAGGCGCCATATTTGACCCGATATTGAGCAGGCCATAGGAGCGTTTTGCTTGTGAAAGGGGGGTGATGTCATTTGCAAACCCCCAGAAAAGGACATTGAGGACCAGGACAGACCAGAGCTCTGCGATGACGTAGAACATAGTTGAGCTCCAGTTACAGATCATCGCAATCAAGCCGGAGAAGCCTGCTGGGAGGATCTCCCGGAGGGTGTTCCCAAATCTAGTAAGGTTCAGGGTTTCACTGTTGGGGAAGATGACGAAGGCAAAAAGGAGAAAATAGGCAACAAGTCCGCCTACGAGGAGATAGAAGACATGCTCCCGACTGAAGCGGCTGCGGAGTTTGGTGTAGAACCAGGTGCCGGCTATAGCGCCTGGAAGCATCCCCCATACTTTAATGAAAGGGATCACTTCTGCACCAGAAGATGCACCTGTTAGGATGACAGTATCTTTGAGGTTACGTAAGATGCTATAGCAAACGCAAAGGAGCCCCATCAAAAGAAGCATAGAAACAACTTTTTTCGCTTCATTTCTATGAATCGGCCAGATGAGTGAACGCCAAAAACTAAATTTTTCCTCAGCCATTATTACCTATAGTCTAAAGTCCTCTCCAAAATAGGAGGACCTCGCTTGTTTATTTTCTAATAGTTCGTTTACAGATCCAGACATCAGCACTTTCCCCTCTTGGATGAGGTAGCTTCTGTCGACGATCGAAAAAATTTCTCTTGCATTGTGATCAGTGATGAGTACGCTGATTCCTTTCTTCTTGAGGAGGAGAATCATCTTCTTGACGTCGTTGACAGCCAGGGGATCAATACTGGCAAAGGGCTCATCAAGCAGAAGTAGGGAGGGCTCTGTTACAAGAGCTCTTGTGATTTCTAATCGCCTTCTCTCTCCACCGGAGAGGCTTATAGCTTTAGTTTTTGCGAGTTTTTCAAGATGCAATTCAGAGAGGAGTTCTTCTAGTCGCTCTTTACGTTGTTCTCGGCTAATGGGTAGTGTCTCGAGAATACACATGATGTTTTCTTCAACAGTCATTTGACGGAAGATCGAGGGCTCTTGCGCCAAATATCCCATTCCCAATCGAGCTCGTTTGTGGATTGGTTGTTGTGTTACATCTTCATTTTTAAAGTAGACGATCCCAGCATCGGGTTTGATGAGACCAATCGTCATGTAGAATGCGGTGGTCTTCCCTGCTCCGTTTGGACCGAGTAGCCCGATAACTTCTCCTTCGCGGACCTGGAAAGAAAGGCCGGAAACGGCTGACTTCCCCCCGTAGGCCTTCGTGAGGTTCTGCACTTTTAGGATGATCGGTTTTGTTGTTTCAGTCATGGCGTATTACCTTTCGTGCGGTAGAAGGGGAAGGTTTTTTTAAGCATATCGTTTTCTGTGGAGGAAAAGGTGAATCGGACGTTGCCAACTCCTTTGATATTCCCCCCTTTTTCTCCTGGTTTAATATGTACTTCGCGAGCGCTGACGGATAGTCCTTGCTCTTCATCCCAAAATAAAACGTTATTTCCGTTTGAGACTGAGAGGATCATTCTGTCTTGTTCGAGGTCATAGGTGAACTGGTCAGCTAGGGCACAGCGTAGGGAGTTTTCTATGGAAGAGAGGCGAACACTGCCGCTGAGTACAAGTTGTTTGGGCTCGATTTTTTGATTCCCTTTAGGAGATTGCAATTCGGTGTAGTCAAGCTGTGCTTGATCTGCTACTAGTTGCATCTTTTCGTGGAAGTATTCAATCGGCTGCTCATGGGTGCTCTTAGCAGTCAGAACAAGTCGTGCTTGGTCGAGCTGCATTAGGCCGTTGCAGAGAAGGGTGTGGCCAGGCGTGTCATCGAGCTTATAGTCTAATTTCGTTTTCCCTCTGGCTGTGATTGTACGCAGCTCCCATTTCTCATTTTGTAGTTTTTGCCGCAGCTCTATTTCTTCTTCGCATCTAATGCTACCGATCCCAGCATCTTCAATCGAGATGTCTCCCTGGAGGGTCAGAATCTGGGGGGTTCTTTCCCAGAGCATTCGATTGCAGGAGAATGCAAGCCCGGCGCCGTTAGAAAAACCAGAGGCCTTGATATGACCCTGTGGAGAAGAGAGGATTACTTTGGCCGATTCTGGGAAGAGGTCTATTTTTTCAGCATGGATCTCATCTTCAAAGTGGGTTAACGTGCAATTGGGGGTTGCATACAGGTGAGGGACCGTTTCATTTAGGTAGGTTGCATTGTCTGCATTAAGGAAGAAATCCTCGCCATATTGGATGTGGACATCTCCACCTGCATTGACTTTCATAATTTGAAGGCCTTCCGATTCTTTACCTAGCTCTACATCTGCACGCTCACTTGTTAAAGAGAAAAGGTCTGAATGTAGGTTCTGAAAGTGGATGAGTTTCCCTGCAGCGGGAAGAAGTATTCCCTTCATTTTTGTGAAGTCAAAATCTGCTGAAGCGCAAGAAATTTTCCCTCTGCTTTTTAATGATATGAGAACATCATCGCGCAAGTTGATAGAAGAGAATTGATCGCTTTTCCCCTCTTTCTCAAGGCGGGCCGCTCCCGATTCCATTTTTCCAAGAGCATGCTCTAGCTGCACTTTTTCTTTCAGAACAAGGATATTACCATCGTAAGAGGCTTTCCCGGAGGAGATGGAGGAGGAGGGGAGAGCTCCGCTGAGGAAGTGGGGGATAAGAGAGAGGCTTAAGAGTAATTTTTTCATTCTTTCACCATCGTAGCTTCAAATTGTTCTGCTTGGAATTGGGGTGTTTTTCCTCCGAAGAAAAAAGAGATATTGTGTGCGACGCCAGATAGGAAGGCCTCTTCCCTTTCAATTGGGCCATCTGGAAGGGAGTGGCCTGGTAATTGAAAAAGAGAGAGCTGCACTCCATTTGCGATGAACTCTTGAGTTGTATGGCGGTAGGTGCCGTTCTTAGCTTCAATTAGGCGAGCTTGTTGGGTAGGAGATTCTTCCATTTCATCTTTAAGGAGTTTGTCTTGCATCCAGCATTTCACCCCTTGCAGTGTTTCTACGATCTCAAACTTGTTTTTGATCGGAGATAAGGAAAGAACAGACCCGCAGCTGGCAATCTGGTAGTGGAGGCGGGTGCAATCATTTTGAGAAAACCAAATGTCTTTGCGCACCTGTTTACGGTGTTGGTTTGTAGGGGACGTAGGCTGAGAAGATGCGATTGCTTTTTGTTGGGTCATCTCTTTATATCGCGCTAGGTCGCTACCACGTAGAATCATCGTTTGGTAGATCCAGACGCCGATAAGTGGCAGGATAAAAGAGAGGGAGTAAAGGATTTTTTTCTTAAACATGAGGAGACTCCTCGGCGTGTACTGCAGCATGGATCCGCTTGAGGGCGACAAGAAGGCCTTCGAGCTGATCAAGAGCTATTTGAGAGTCTTTATCGCTTTTTGCAGTGCTAGGGTCGGGGTGCGCTTCCATGAAGAGTAGGTCACACGAAGCGGCAACAGCTGCTTTAGCCAGGGTGGCAATGAATTCCCTTTGTCCACCAGAAGAGGTCCCATGTCCTCCGGGAAGTTGCACCGCATGGGTTGCGTCAAAACAGACAGGGTAGCCCATATCCCTCATGATGGGGATCGAGCGCATATCACAAACTAAATTGTTGTATCCAAAGCTTGTTCCCCGATCAGTTAAAACAATGTTTTTGTTCCCTGTTGATTCAATTTTTTCTACAACATTTTTCATGTCCCAGGGGGCCATGAATTGTCCTTTTTTCACATTGATCACTTTACCAGTTTGGCCTGCAGAAACGAGGAGATCAGTCTGCCTGCATAAGAAAGCGGGGATTTGAAGGACGTCACAGACTTGTGCTGCTGCAAGAGCTTCATCTGGAGTGTGTACGTCAGTTAAAATAGGGAGATCAAATTCTTTCTTAACTTTCTCTAGAATAAAAAGGCCCTGATCTAAACCAGGGCCTCTAAAAGAATGGACTGATGAGCGATTGGCTTTGTCATAACTAGATTTATAAATGAGGGGAATAGAGAGCTTGTCGCAGAGTTTTTTGAGATATTCAGCAGAAAAAAGAGCTCTATCCTCGCTCTCGATCACGCAGGGACCGCAAATGAGCGCGAGGGTTTTGTTATCTCCTAAAGAGAATTTTCCGACCTCTATATCTTGCATACTGTTACTAATTATGCGCTGTTATGTGGGTTGTTTTCAACCGAAAACATCCCTCAATGTGTAAAATTTTGCAGGCTTGTCAAAAATAAATTTTGCTGCAATCAATGCTCCTTCGGCAAAAACATCCCGGGAGAGGGCTTCATGCTGGAGAATGATAGTTTCACTATGAAGAAGAAATTTTACTTGGTGTTTGAAGGCGACCTCGGGAACTCGCTCGCATGCAACCTCGGATTTATCGATGCCAACGACTTCTGCTAGCTTGATTGCAGATCCGCTTGGAGCGTCTTTCTTCTTTTCATTATGTGTTTCAGAGAGTTCAATTTTAGCGAATTGCTTTGCTTTTTCAGCGATTTGTTCAAGCATTTCGTAACAAAGAGACATCCCGATGCTAAAATTGGGTGCGTAGAGAACCGGAACAGTTTTTGCAAGTTTTTTAAGTTTTGCAAAATGGCTATCTGAAAGGCCTGTTGTTCCACACACAAGGGGTCTACCCATTGCGATTGCCTTTTCTGTTCCTTCCGGGGAGGAAAAATCGATAACTACGCCAGTATCTTCTGAAAGGGTGGTGCAAGGATCTTCATCAATGAGCCGTTTCAGTATTTTGCCCATTTTTCCAGAGCCTCCAACAAGGGAGATGTTAACCTTTTTGGTACTGCAGTTTGCGTGCATGGACCTCCTTTAAAAATCCGTTGAGCATTTCAATAGAGTCAAACAAGTTGAGTAAAGCATTCTTGTCTTTTTCAAAGATAGCCGCAGGAATTGTTTTCGACTTCTCGGATAGAATCTTCTCTTTGTACTCTTCAACGTATTGTCTCTCATCTTCATTTGTATCTTCGTCTTCATTGTCTTCAGTATTGGCCCAATCGAATTCTGGAGAGATAGAATGGGAGAAAAAGCGATTACGCATTATAGAAAATCCGGAAGGGGGAATAAACGTAGCAAAGGGGTGACGATGTAGGTGGGTTTCGAAAAGCTCCTCCCACTTCGAAGTGATCGTTGACTCTCCACGGGCAAGTAAGAAGTGAGTCGGAATGAAGTCAGAGTCTTCAATATACTTGAGGTCAACAGTTGATTGATCTGTTGCATAACGCTCGTGCGTTTTCATGTCGTAGTTGTCAATCGTAACAGGTTGTGCCATGTGATTACCTCTTAGTAGGGACTCAACTCTTCCGCCGCCACAGAAAGCATCTTCGATACAGGCTTTTTTTTCAATCCAAATAAGCTAGAGACGTTTTTTCTGTAACAAAATTGAGTATTCGACTAACCTGTTCGTGTCCAAGCCTTGAACTGTCTGTGGAGAACATGAAACAAAAACTCTTATCCTTCCTGTTTGCTTTTTCATTCATCACATCGCTGTGTCATGCAGCTGTCGATCATGAAGAGCACCACATCAACTTCAACGATGTTCCCGTTATCGAGTTCATCCGATTTGTTAGTAAAATTTCGCATGCAAACTTTATCTTCGACCACCGAGAGCTAGGCTTTAACATTACCATGTCTTCAGGCAAAGCTCTGACTTCAGAGGAAGTTGTGGAAGCGCTAATCCAGATGCTGCGCACTCATGGCTTTGGTGTAACAGAAGAGGGGAGCTATTTCGTTGTCCACAGGTACAGCGATGAAGAGATTAAGAATGGAGCTCATCGCATAAGGCCAGCGCTTGCCATGGATAAGCTTGTTGCTGGAGCAATTCCTGCTTCCTCTTCTCCCGACTTGGAATTTGCCACTTATAAACTTCGCTACCATCAAGGGGATGAAATCGAAGTTGCTCTAAAGAAAATTGCAAGTGATATGGGAGGGAGACAGAATCGACCAGTTAAGCTTATCGAGGCTATCCAAACTCTTCAGTGGGTCAAAGCGACAAACTCGTTGTTTTTTACAGGTGATGACAAGACCATCCAATCGCTGGACAAGCTGATCAAGACACTAGATATCCCAAGGCGCCAAGTCTTCATCGAGGTGCTTGTTGTTGAAACTGATGCAAGGAAAACAACAGAATTCGGCTTGCAATGGGTTGGCGGTGGTAAGTTCAAAGATAAGATCTCTTTTGGAGCGGGAAACTTCCCAGCAAAAGCAAACGGGTTTGCACAAACGGCGCAAGCGACCAATGCTGGAGGGGGAGTCACAGGACTTGATCAGATCCCACTTGGTAGAGGGTTTGACTTGGGGATTATCGGAGACATGATCCTTCACAAAGGAAAAACATTTCTCACACTAGGGTCTCTTGTTTCAGCTCTAGAAGTGGATGGGGAAAGCAATATCGTTCTCAATCAAAAAATCATCACGCAAGATAATAAAAACTCTAAAATTTTCGTGGGAGACAACATTCCTTTCACAGGTTCAGTTGTTTCCACCATAGGCAATAGTCAGCAGACAACAGCCAATATCGAATACCGAGACGTAGGCGTAGCTTTGAGTATTACGCCGATGCTTGGAGAAGATGACATCGTTAGTCTCGACATTGACCAAGAGATTACAGAAGCTGTAGATGACCCGATGACTTCGAACAGCGAGGTGGAGGGGATCCGTACCACTAAAACAAATATGGCAACTCTTGCTCATGTTCCCGACAATCACTTTCTTATCCTTAGCGGCATGGGCCGCAGTGCTAAATCATTCCAAAGAGCTGGGCTTCCTTGCCTAGGAGGGCTTCCTGTTGTTGGTGCAGCCTTTTCTAAAAATAAACGCCTTGCAGAGAAACGCAACGTACTTATTTTCGTTCGCCCTCATATCATCAACGCTTTTGAGGACTACGCTCGCATTACTGAGCAGCAAGAAGGATACAGTCGTGTTCCGGAGGCAGCCCTTCATCCTGACCAAGTTGTAAATTAATATTGTTGTTTCTGTTAAATAGTACCGCTGCTTAGAATGTAGCGCTGTAATTTGTTTTTGAAATATATGAGGCTTTTTGTGGAAGCAATTGTTAATAAAAATACATCCATCTCTCTTCCTATGGCAGTGGGGCTGAGTGTGGGGGGAAGCTTCCTTGCATTAGCAGTAAGTCAGTATCTCATCAAGGAAACAGAACTTGTTTCCCAGGTGGTAAAGGGGTTTTTTTGTGGACTTTTGTTTGTGGGCCTTGTCGGGAAGTTTGCTTCTAGTCCTTCAAGAACAATGCAAATTGGCACCAACCTTCTCAATGCTTCGAGCGGTGTCCCTGCATTCCCTCTTGCTGGGAGAGTTCGTGAGCCGGGAGCTGTATCGGGTTGCCAAGAGGCAAGAAGAGTGCAGTCGAGTACTTAAAGCAAGCCCTTCGCCCCTTAGCGTAGAATTACAGATCTTTTCTACTTGAAAGTCTCCCTCAGATCTCTTATATTCTAGTAGATGTGGATTGATAGCTCAGCTGGATAGAGCATCCGCCTTCTAAGCGGACGGTCGCAGGTTCGAGTCCTGCTCAATCCGATTTGTACATATGGGCAAAAAAAACACCGCAGAGCGGTCTATTTCTAAAGCCAAGCATCTTGGCGACTTTGTTTTATCGGCCTACCGCTTCGAAGGTCTCGAGGAGATCTTTGCAAGCTGGAAGACGAGAGAGTATAAAAAGCTCAATCACAAACAGAAGAGTGAGCGGGTCAATCGTGTTCTCTTAGAGAAAATTCTAGAAGCGCCGAATGGTCAATTTTTGCTCGTTGCTGTTGTGGAATATATCGACCGAGTTGCTCGTGAAGATGTCCTGATGAACTATACGCTCTCGAGCTTTGAGCTCTGGCTCAATCAGTTCTCAGGGCTTTCTGAAGAAGAAAACTATCACGTACGTGCTAAAATAGTGGGTAAATGGGTGCCACGTGATGAATACCAGACAATTTTCCCGATTGGGATGGGAAAAATCCATCCAGGAAGTCACTTTGTTACAGCACATGCATCGCCTGATTTAGATACCACCGTTGCGTCCTTTTGGGGATGGGTGGATGCATTCGGCGCGAGGGTTTCTGAAGGAATACACGTTTGGAATGTACCAGGTGGAGCTCCTGCTTCGAGTATTGAGGTAGCCCTTCTTTTTCATCACATTTTTGGACAAAATGTTTTTACTCATCTGGCAAAAACGCGCGCGACGTTGGCCCTTTCAAGCTTAGAGCTTATGACGCAGCGTGGAGTGACAAGACAGAAGACAGATCAATCCTCGTTGATGATTGACCACGAGAGAGCGCAGAAGGCAGTTATCTTAGTCGATGACAATGGATTTTTCTTGGGAGACTGGCGCAGTTTTGATGTAGAAGGGGTGCGGCAGGTTCTCTTGCTACTCAACAACTGCTTGCGGTGGTTTGAAAATAACCTCCATATCAGTCTTATTTCTCTTTTCGCTAAGAAAAAGTTGAGCCGAAAAGATCTTCCAGAGTTCGTGAATAAAGTCTTCGGGATCAAGATCAAAGATTGTGATCCTGCGCAAGAGTTTACGGACAAGCAGAATCGATATATGGAAGGTTACTTACATAAAGTTCTCAAGGTTGACAAGGGGCTTAAAGCTACCTTTGCTGAATTTGCTGAGGCAATGAAGAGCCTTGGGCTTGAGAATTTCCAAGAGTGTGTCGATCATGTGCAAGCGTTGGCTAAGTCCGAGCTCTTTAATGGAAAAGGGGAGCTAATTGAAGATAGACCAAAAATTTTCCACCACCTAGAAGAAATTATTGCAGAGCTTGATCGAGCTATTCAAAGCGTTCGCTCTTACACAGAAAGGCTTGAGGTGGCTCTTAATATCAAGACGCAAGTGTTTGGGTACCTACCCCAGGTAGCTAGCTATCGTGCTGATGTAGATGAGCTGCGAAGCAAAATGGGCAACTATCCCTACCTTACAGTTACTTCAACGAACGAAAAAGGAGATATGCTTCCTCTTGGTGTAATCCGCGCGCGTGATCTCCAGCAACCGATTTTGGGCACTGTGACCTTGCGTGATTTTTGCAATAGAGATGAGACTAAGATTCCCTCTTATTTTGAGGTGATCAGTATTGTTGATCATCATAGAGTTTCTTTAAACACCTCATCGGCCCCTGTGGCATATATATCAGATGCGCAATCTGCTAACTCTGTTGTGGCAGAGCTTGCCTTTGCAATTAATGACAAGTATAGCACTGGGGGCATGGCGCTTAGCGAGATAGAAGCGCAAATCAAAGAAGTGCAACAGGACTTAAACAAGCCTGGAAACAAGCGTATTTTGCGACAGTTGCTTAATCGATTGCATATCGCTTTAGAGGAGAAGAAGCAGCCCTATTTTGTAGATCCCTTGCGCGAATTTGTGGAGTATCTACATTTTCTCTACGCCATCTTGGATGATACAGATCTTCTTACTAAAGTTTCTAGGCGAGATGTATACAGCGTAGCACAGCTCCTTAATAGGCTTAAATCACTAATGGAAGGGAAAGAGGTAGAGATCATCCAGTTCGATGATTTAAAGCGAGATGAGACCTTTGTACATAAGTGTGCATCGCGCATCTTGCAGCACCCGGACATGTATTCTCTATATCGCAAGATCTATCTGGCAAAAGAGCACCTCATTGAAGAGAATTTAACTCTTTGCGCAAAGGGCAAAGAGTCAAGCATCTTTGTTGATACGAAACTGCAAAATGGATGTGTTCGTATCGGACAAACAAAAATGTTCTCCAGCAACTTTGCTTCATTTGAAGAGCATTCTTCAGCTCTGCACAAGATGTGGATAGAGCAATCAGAAGCATTTTTTGCAGATCGGCGTGAGTTTGATCTTTATATGCATATGACAAGTTCTATTGCAGGAGCTGAGGATGTCTTTTCCGGGTCGAAAGGGAAGTTTACTCACAAAGACGAACTCTGGATTTGGATTCCAATGACCGATCGATCAATCGAGCACCTGAAGAGTTTCTTAAATGAATTCCGTAATTCTCCCCAAATTGTGGAATATGCAAAAGAGATAGAAGTAGAGTTTGCGGGACCGCAGGCTAAGGAGCTAAGCAAGATCTTTAAAGAGAGCTTCTTGTCGGTGCCACACCAATTCTTGGACAAAAAAGTAGGGAAGCATTCGATGGCTATCATCCGCTTCCCTGCAGGAACAGTCAATTCACGAAAGGCGATGATCTCGCCCTACTTACCTAAATTGATTAGCTAGACTCCTGGGTATCACCGGCGGCTTCGTCTTTAGACTCATCATCTTCTTCGATGATTTCGAGGTTCACACGGATACCATTACGGCTAGCTACTGACATAAGAAGGGTACGAATCGCATTGATGGTTTTCCCTTTCTTACCGATAATTTTTCCAATATCGGACTTTTCCACACCGAGCTCAATAATTAGTGTATGTGTACCACCGATTTCGTTAATACGTACTTTATCGGGGTTATCCACTAAATTCTTGACGATGTATTCGACGAATTCTTTCATTTTCGATCCTCATTGAGGGGTTCAGAAGTATCGGAGGTCAGTTTACTCAAGCTCGGTGTAAGAGTTCAATAAAATTTTTCATTTCATTTGGGATTGGAGCAACTATCTCCAGGGGAGTATTTGAAATAGGATGGAAGAATTTTATTTTGTGGGCATGCAACATCTGTCTAGTTGCCTTATATTTTTGATTAAGAGAGGTGCTTCCGTACGTAGCATCGCCAAGAATCGGGCAGTTGAGATGTTTGAGATGTACTCGGATTTGATGAGTTCGTCCTGTAATGAGTTCTACCTCAACCAAGGAGATGCCCTCCCTTCGATGAAGGATTTTAAAGCGGCTGATCGCCTCTTTTCCATCTGAGCTGACGGTCATCTGTTTACGGTTGACTGGGTGTCGTTTGATTGGGGCACTAAACTCCCCCTCTTTAGGTACACCGCAGCAGATTGCTAAATAGCGCTTTTCGACAGTTCTAGCAGAAAACTGCTCAATCAATTTTTTGTGGGCAGCGTGCGTTTTGGCCCCAACGAGAACACCCGTCGTGTCTTTATCGAGCCTATGAACAATGCCTGGGCGGAGTGGCTCAAAATCTTCTACATTAAGCTGTTTACAGTGGTAGAGAAGGGCGTTAGCAAAAGTGCCTGTTGGAGCTCCTGGGGCTGGATGGACAACCATCCCAGCAGGTTTGTTGATCACAATTAAATACTCATCTTCATACAGAATATCAAGAGAGATCTCTTCTGGTTGGACATCGAGTTCTGGAGTGAGTTGGAAAGAGATTTCGATCTTATCTCCAATAACTGGTCGGCACTGCTTTTTGATGGGATGCCCATTTAAAAGCACATGATTTTGATCAATGAGGTATTGAAAATAGCTGCGTGAGTGTTCGGGGAAGCGCTGGGTCAGGAGCCTATCGATCCGAACTCCAGAATCCTTTTCTGAGATGAGTAAAGTATCAGTCATTTCCCTCAATGGCATCTTTCATTTTTTTCATGGCCTTTTTCCAACGAGCCTCATCCTTCTTGATCCGGTCAACCGCTGATTTCAAGATGCCGTTCATGATCGCGCGCATCTCTTTGACAGTAGGTGTGGCTCCACTTGCCCGGAACATCTTCGCAAAAGGGCTGTTGAGCAGAAAGGCGCTCTTTTGATCGCTAGGACTTAAAGGCTTAGCGGGTTTAGATCCACTGGGCTGTTCTGGTTGTTTGGGGGGCGTAGGCCCAGTTGCTGGCTCTGTCATGGGTTTACCTCTCTATAAGGTCAGCATACCTCAAAATGAGAAAAGATTCAAGGGATCGATGGCGTTGGGAAGCGGGTCATTAGAATGGAAAAAAACATCTTAAGACACTTGTTGTTAATGGATTAAGGGATTTACATGGATAGAAATACAGATGAAAATCAATGTTTACCGATACTAGTATCTAACAAAAATACAATATTTACTGGATTTAGTCCGTTTGTGTAAGGTAAAATGTAGTTTTGTTTTTTCAATACTGTAAGAGGAGATCTATTCTATGATGGATGTACAAAGGGCTTTAACTGCTTCATCACAAGCGAAATCATCGGTTGATCTTTCAGATTGTCAGTCTCAGATGTACGCTACTGCGGTGGTTCAAGGGCAAAATCCTTCTGGTAGCTCCCGAATCATTAACCCGAAATATCGACTTATAGTAGGTGCAGCCATAGCAGGTACTGGTTTAGCCACTGCAGCTGTACTAGCTCCTTGGGAGGCCGTTAGAATTATAGGGATGACAGTCCTTACAGGTGTTGGTTATGGAGTTGCCAATGATATGATCGCTTGTCGCGATTGCATTGAGTATTTTACTGTGGGGCATGTTTATGATGGAAGGCGTTTCGAGAAACGTCCTCTCAACACTCTAAATCCAAATTTAAATGCGCTTGTCTGGGGAGCTATTGCGACTTGGCACGTATGTGCGGTTGCGGGAACATTTTTCGCTTTGGTTGCAAGAGTACCTTTTCCTGGAATGGCTTTAAAAGTCACTGCAGCTCAGCTGGCGCCCTATTTAGCAATCAGTGCTGGGATAGCATTATTAGTATCTCACGCCCGAAGCCGCTCAGCACAAAAGGTAGCGACAGACAGGTTTGAGTATAAATATTCAGGTGTTCCTATGTATCTACAATCTGGTTGGGAAGCTTGTAGCGTCCGAAATAGGACAGGCTACGCGTCCATAGGAATAGGAGGGGCGATCCTCTCAATAGGCATGATCGCCGCAAGGGCTGGATTACTTGGCGTATAGTGGGCGTTCCAATCGCATGAAATACATCCGTTCCTCTTTAGAAAAGTGCTCGATTGCATAGCGAAGAGTTGTGCGAGGGAGAAGAGGTGCCCTCTCTTCCAAGGCATTTTCTAGAAAGGCTCGATCCCGTTTACCAATCTCTCGAAGCATCCAGCCGGCCGCTTTGTGGATCAGATCATGTGAATCGAGGCGAAGTTTGTCGATAATCTTTAAGGGAATATGGAGCTCGTCTTGTTTGATGTGGTAGTGGATGGCAACGATTGCAATCCGCCTTTCCCAAAGATTTTCAGAATCAGTAAGCGTAAATAAGCGCTCATCTCCTTTTTTAAAGAGATGGTGTCCAACAATCTGGGCTGCAGAGACATCTACAAGGTCCCAGTTGTTGATTCCAGCTGTTTGAGAAAGATAGAAGTCGAAAATCTCAGTTTGCCTCTCAGCGTCTGATTTTTGATACCGATTCACGAGGATAACAAGGGCTGTAAAGCGTTCTTCATGGATGGGAGAAGAGAGGAGCTTCTCGAGGTCAGGAAAAGAAAGAAGGTGAAATTGCCTGGCGATTTTCCGGCAGTCGGGGTTACGTACCCCTATGAACTGATCTTTTTCTGAATATTGCCCAGGGCCTGTCTTGAAAAAGCGTCTGGTTTGCAGTGCTCTTTCTTCTGTAGCGATTTCTTTTAAGGCTTTTTGAACTGCAAAATGATTCATGGGCTATAATTATGGATATGCAATCGATAAAAGCAAAGGCGTTTTCACTTCTGGCAAGGCGGGCCTATTTCTCTAAGCAGTTAGAGGCAAAGTTGAAGGAAAAAGGGTATCTAGATGATGAGATACAAGCTTTATTCCGAGAGTTGGAAGAGAGCGGTTGGCTCAATGATCTGGAACTTGCCAGTAGGTTTGTTGAGAGACAAAAAGAAAAAGGATATGGACCTAGGGTTATCTCGATGAAATTGCGAGAGAAGGCTGGAGCGATCGATATCCCCATTGAGGAGTCAGAAGAGGCTGTTATCGCATTTGTAAAAAAGCGCTATTTGCGAGATCTACCTGAAAAGCGGCAAAAAGTAATCGGAGCTCTTTTGCGTCGAGGCATCTCCTACGATTTGATCAATAAAGTCCTAGCTTATATAACCCAAGAAAAGGAGTGATTCTATGCGTTTTCTTGTTGCGGCATTTTTGTGTCTTTTTTCGGTTCTTAAAGCTGAGTCGGGGAGTGATTTTATTGTCTTGCCCGAGCAAAAGGTGCACGAGGGAGACTACTTTGTTTCAGGGGGGAGCATTGAGATTTCTGGCATAGTCAATGGAGATGTCTATGCATTCGGTTCTCAAATCATCATTGATGGAAAGGTTAAGGGTGATGTGATTAGTTCTGGAGGCTCTGTTGAGATTTCTGGAGAAGTTGAGGGAAATGTTCGCGTTGCAGCGGGACGGATTTTGATCAGTGGTAAAATTGGTCGCAATTTGACAGCCTTGGGGGGCAATGTCCAGCTCACGCAAGGATCTAATGTTGGAGGGAGCGCGGTCTTCACTGGAGGACTTGTCGATCTCTCTGGCTCAATCCAAGGAGGGGCGATGCTAAGTGCATCGAATGCTCGCCTACAGGGAGAGATTGGAAAAAGCCTCAAGGCTTATGTAGGACAACTTCACTTAGGGCCAACAGCTAAGATCAAAGGCAATCTTGAATATAGCAGTAGTAAAGAGGCGCAAATCGATCCTGGAGCGCAAATTGGTGGTAAGCTCACTTATCGGGCTTCGGCCGTGGGAGAGTTTTTTGAAGGGGAGTGGAAACGAAAAATAGCTTTAGGCTCGAAGCTGACGGGCGTGTTAATGAACCTCTTTTTCACCTTGGTTATCGGGTGGATCTTCATCAAGCTTTTTTCAAAGAAAACCATAGCGACTGTAGAGATGATACGCACACATCCTTGGAAGTCTTTTTGGACGGGGATTTTAGTTTTTATCCTTCTTCCCCTGGCTTGCTTAATCCTCTTTATCACGATCTTGGGCTTCCCGATTGCAATCGCTCTTCTGGCATTTAGTCTACTTACATTTTATGCAGCAAAGATCTTTTCCGTGATCTGGGCATCGAATGTCATTTTCCCGAAAATAGGAATGAAAAAGGGCTCTTTTTTGGTTTTTACATTTGGATTGGTAGTATTCTTTCTTCTTACGCAAATTCCTGTGTTTGGTGGGGTGCTCTCGTTCATAGCAACTGTTGTTGGACTTGGAGCTGTCGTTCTTAGTCGTGTGCATCGCGTCAGAAAAGCGAGCAAGAAAAGGGCTAAAAGAACTTAGTGCTTGAGTCTTCTAGCCTTTACGATCAGTCCTAATTAGGTGAAATTTAAAAGATTCAAATCAAAAATATTTACCCTAGAGGAAATATTTACAGGTCTGTAAAATCTTCCATTTCGCACTTAATTTCGGAGGATTCACATGTCGTATGGAACAAATGGTTACTACGTAACAGATTCTTCCACTGGCCATATGAAATGGCAATATACCCAAGATCCAAATTTATCGGAGGGGCAGAGGAATTGCACTTTGCTTGTTGTGCGAGGGGCGTTCATGGCCTTTCTAAGCGGCATGGGGGTTTTAGGTGTCTTTGCATCTGATAGAGATATTGTCAAAAGTTGTGGATTGGCTTTGAACGCATCCTTTCATTTTTCTAAGCTACCTGTTGTTTTTTGTTCACTTCTTCACCATCTTTAAATGTCACTCCAGCCACAATCTTTTCCAATAATGCAAAGCCCTTT
>JAJFME010000031.1 GCA_021772375.1 Chlamydiota bacterium
CATTGAGAAGGCTGGCTCTTAATCTACTCAAGCAGGACAAAACAATAAAAGTAGGGGTTAGAGGAAAAAGACTAAGGGCAGGATGGGACTCAACCTATCTGGCAAAACTTATAGCTTAGATTTTAATGCGTATTCCCTGTCAAAATAGTGAGTTTCACGAGGGGAAATCTAAGTAGCTTGCATCATTTGGCTGTAAAAAAATGTCGCATCACTGTTCTTCACCATCTCTTGCAACATGGAGTTTAGTTGTTCCGGCAGAATATGGTAGTTAGAAAGGCTCGATAAAGGACACCAAACGAACTCAATAAAAGGTTCGGAAGACTTAGGGGTCGCGTTTAGAGATAAATTCGAAATGTCTACACGATACACCAAATTAAGCTCGTGGTAGACATCCCCCTTTCTATTCCAGCTACACTCTAATACGCCAATAAAATTTAGATCTTCCACCTGTAAATGCATCTCTTCTGAGATTTCTCTTTTTAAAGCAGAAATTGCCGATTCGTTATAATCGACATGTCCACCTGGAAGAAAATAAAGATCTTTTGCAAATTCTTGGTTATGTTGTGTTGTTGTGGATAATAGAATATGACTCTGGCAGGTAATCACTCCACGAACGATTAAGTTAACGCCCTTGTCAGCGTGTAATGTAGCAAATGCACCAATTTTTTCAACATTCTCTCCATATTTATCTGGGGCAAAAGGTGTTGTAACAAAAGCATCTAAACAAGATCTTGCCTGATCTAAGGAAAGGTTTTTACATCCAAGGCAAAGCACATTGGAGTTCAGCTTTCTCCGAACTGCTTGGGCAGCTTCCTCAGAAGAACATAATGCTGCTCGGATAAAATTGAATTTGTTTGCAGCCATGGAAACACCGTGGCCGTCATTGCAAATCAACACTCCATAAACATTTGGAGAAGAAAGTTTGAGCGCCAATTGCTTCGTAATGTCTACAAAGTCAAGTGGGGAGTCTTCAGATATGCCAATATCTTCTACTGGCACATCTAAATAGTTAGCATACTCAAACAGCTTTTTTCTTAACTCAATTCCTTTGAAGTCGCTTGCAAAAATAATTTTTTTAGCTTTCATATAATAAACCAACACCTCTTCACAACTACTTAATTCCCCTTAATCACATTGAGAGATTTATCTGTAACATGGAGAGGATTGAATAGAATCAATTTTTTTTAGCTCATTAGAATATGCTGACAATCCTATTAAAGAAGCATCCATTAAGCTCTTGCAACGAACTAAATCTGCCAAGAAAACTTGTTGCCAATGTGCGCTATCGTAATTACAGCTTCATCGCTAAGAATAAGAATGCCATGCAAAATTGACCTATTCAATAAGAGGGCAAACTTTCATAAAAACTCCCTTTCCATAACACATCTCCTTTTGAAAGGATCGGCCCCTAATGCTAGTTGATTAATTTTTTTAGGTCAAACCGGGAAAATGGCACCCATGGAACTAATAAAAGAGAAATTGTCCAGATCTAGATCCTGCGCTGAACTATCTGAAGTTGCTCGCCTCAAGACCGAATCCCGGGCTCTTGCCCAGAATGGCGAGCTAAACGAATTTAGGATTTAAGGTGATATTTCTACCTTGAATTGACAGTTATGGAAGCCAGCAAATATCAACTGACAAAAAACGAATTGAGTTTATCAACTGATCGTTGATGGTTTTCTTTTTTGAAAGGCTCTCCAAGAAATTGATCTAGGCACTGTTTTGCAACAAAAGTGGAGGTATATCGACTACCTAAGCAAAGAATATTCGCATCATTTTGACGTCTAGCTAATCGGGCATCTTCTGGGATCCTGCAAAGAGCTGCTCGAATATTTGGATCGCGATTCGCTGCCATGCAAACTCCCAGTCCACTTGCACAGACAAGAATACTTCTCCCTTCTGGGTTTTGATGAATGAACTCAACGGCCTTTAGAGTCACATCTATATAATCTAAATGACCAACAGGAAATTCTTCTGTTTCAAACCCTCGTCCTTTAGAATAGGTGATTAATTCTTTAAGCAAGGCTATTCCATTGTGATCCGACGAAAAAAACAGCTTATGATTCATCTTGGTTTCCCTTGTTCAAGGTTTGACCTTTATTCCTACATCCTTGGAAGAGTTTTCAAACCTAAAATCTCAAGTCCTTTAGAAAGGATCCGACTGGTCGCTTCACAAAGCAGTAATCGACTAGCCTCTTGGTCCGAGCCTTCTACACGACAATCTCTAAAGAAAGCATTGAACTTCTCTGCAAGCTCATAGATATACTCACACAGACGATTGGGAAGGAGCTCTTTTGACATTGCTTCTAATGTTTCTCCAAAACGACGCAAATGCAGTGCTAAATCAATTTCGCTTTGTTCTACGAGCTGGATTTTTGTAGAACCAATTAAAGGTGCGATCTCTTTTCCCACTTTCCGCTTGATCCCCTGGATGCGCACGTAGGCATAAAGAAGAAATGCTGCAGTATTTCCTTCAAAGCGAAGCATCCGATCGTAACTAAAGACATAATCCTTCAAACGATGAGAAGCAAGATCTGCATATTTGATCGCATCCACGCCCAAAATGGTACCCAGCTCTTGGATCTCTTGATCTGAAGCTTCTGGCAGTCGCTCTTTGAAAACGGATTTTGATCTAGCTATCGCCTCTTGAATCAGATCTATTAGTTTTTCTGTCTCACCAGAACGCGTTTTGAATTTTTTCCCATCTGTTCCAAGTACAACACCAAAGGGTACATGGTCGAACTGCACTTTTTGTGGATCAAGATAGCCTGCCTTCTCCGAGGTTTGTTCAATCATTTGAAAGTGAAGACACTGTCCTGCATCTGTGACGATAATAATCCTCTCAGCATCCTCTTTTTCGATCCGGTGACGCATCGCAGCCATATCAGTCGTGTCGTAGTTATATCCCCCGTCTGACTTCTGAACGATCATCGGAAGTGGTGTTCCATCGCGAGAGGTAAACCCTTCTAAAAATACGCACTTTGCTCCATCGGAAACTTGAATCAGTCCTTTCTTTTCTAAATCTGCAACAACTTCAGGTAAGTAAGGGTTATAGAAAGACTCCCCCCTCTCTTGAATCTGGATGTCTAGAAGAGTATAGATCTCTTTAAAGGCTTTTCTAGAAACATCACAGATCATTTCCCATGCCTCTAGCGTAGCTTCATCCCCTCCTTGCAAACCAACAACTTCAAGTTGAGAGGTCTTTTTGAATGCAGCATCTTCATCAAAGAGTTTTTTTGATTCCCGGTACCAGTGCATAAGTTCAGAAAGATCGGCTGTCTTTTTACCTGAAAAAAAATCGGGCTCAAAAGCCTTTAGATAGGCTATCAGCATACCAAATTGTGTTCCCCAATCACCAATGTGGTTGAGTCGTAAAACATCGTAGCCTAAGAACTCAAGAAGGCGTGCTAAGGCATCGCCGATGATCGTAGAACGGAGATGACCTACATGAAGCTCCTTTGCTATATTCGGAGAAGAGAACTCCACAATCACTTTTTTACGCTCTTTAGCTTTAGGAACGCCTAAGTGCGTATCTTCGAGCATCTGCTCGATCTCATCTGCAAGAAAGTCGTTAGTGAGGGTAATATTGATGAAGCCTGGGCCCGCAATCTCCAGTTTCTTGATCATCTCCCCATCATCAACTATCTGAAGTTGAGCAAGGATTTCTTGTGCAATATCTCGAGGAGATTTCTTAAGAGCTTTCGCGAGTTTCAACGCATTGTTACACTGGTAGTGTCCAAACTGAGCCTGAGTAGCTTGCGTTAATTCAGGTTGAAGTAACTGAGACTGGCCTAAAAGCTCTTGCCCATAGGCCTTATCAAGAGCTTTTTCAACCTTTTCCTGTAACCTTTCAGCAATCGTTAGCATACAATACTAGTAGCTCTTATCTGCATGGTGCATATGAATAAGCTCTGTACGCTGACCAATTCCGTGCTGGAGACGATAATCAACTAGCTGCATCACGGCTTTTAGTGTCGAAATGCCATTTTTTCTTGCAATATCAAAGATCAGACGCAACTGGTCGTAGACTTTGTCTACTTTATTTCTCGCGTTGAAGGGATTATACCCTTCTGCTGTAGTCTCCTCTGTCACGTTAATCAATCCGCCAGAATTGATTACGAAATCAGGTGCATAAAGAATACCTAGACGACGAAGCTCTTCTGCTTCAGCGTCTGTAAGAAGTTGGTTGTTTGCAGCACCAGCAATCGCACGACAGCGAAGCCTGTCAATTGTAGGGTGATTGATAATGCCACCCATCGCACAAGGTGCAAACACATCGCAAGGTTGTTCAAAGATTGCATCAGGCTCAACAAACTTAGCTCCGAACTGCTTTGCAAACCCCTCTGCACGGTCCATATGGATATCTGTTACAATGAGTTTCGCTCCATGCCAAAATAAAAGCTCTCCAAGGATCATCCCAACACTTCCAAGTCCTTGAATTGCCACAGTACGCCCTCTCACAGAGTCGTTACCAAACAATTGATGCATGACAGCTTGAATACCACGGAAGACACCCCAAGCGGTATAAGGAGATGGGTTGCCACTACTTTTTTCATGTGGGATCCCCACAGCATAAGGCGTATGTTCGGCGATCACAGCAATGTCTTGTGGGCCACAACCAACATCTTCTGCACAGATATACTGCCCCTCTAAACGATTGATAGCCTTAGCGAACGCTGTAAGAAGTGCTTCTGTCTTATCTTTTTTTGGATCTGCAATAATAACGCTTTTACCGCCTGCCCAAGAGCACTCAGAAGCAACTGACTTATAGGTCATTCCGCGTGAAAGACGCGTTACATCTGTAAGAGCATCTTCGAAAGAAGCGTAAGGGTAGATGCGTGTCCCTCCAAGAGCTGTTTTGCTCAATCGAGCGTCATGAATCGCAATAATCGCATCCAAACCGCTCTTTGCATCCCTAGCCCTCACTACTCTGTGGTAGCCCGGTACTGAAATTTCTTCTAAAACAAGTTGTTCTTCTAAAATTGTTGACATATCCGATATCTCCCTTAAAGAAACTGTCCACTAGTGTACAATTTATTCGCTCAAAAAATCAATCAATAAATTAATCGATTGACTTCCTCAAGAAGACTCAAACAAAAATTTACCTTTCCCCCTCAACTGATGCAAGAGGCCCTTATTAGAGCAATTGCTCTGTCAAAGATGCGATGAATGAATTATTCAAGATGATCTCATAGGAGCTTGAAAAATAACTCTTCCACATGCTACCCTTGCGGTTTTAATAGGAGGAAGAAATGCAAATTTCGGATAATTTGAAAGAAGAGCTACTAAGTTTTCTCAAAAAAAATAAAAAAGCAGATGTGATCACAACCTACCTCTTTTTTCTTGAAAAGAAGCTCAAAATTAACCCCGTTATCTTCCTTCGTGAAAAAAAGATTTACCGCGGAAAGGAAGAGCTCATCAAATCTCTCGAAGAAGCCGGTAAACTCTGGCGCGAAACAGAAATCAAGATTCAGTTCCAAAAAGAAAGCGTGAATGAGCAAACAACGAAAGTCTACATCTGCCCTTTTACCGGAAAGGTTTTTGGAAATAACACCCACCCCAATCCACAAGATGCAATCTACGACTGGGTCTCTACTTGCCCCGAGAACACCGAACGCCTGGATGGATTGCGCGTGAAACGCTTCTTCGTCTCAGAAGATTCTGAAGTGATTAAAAACTACATCGTAAAAAGACGCGAACCTGTTACAAAAACAGTCTACTCTTCTGCTGTTACAGGGAAACTATTTAACAGCAAATCTGCAGTGATCGATGACTTTACACAGAACCAAATCAAATCGATCCCGCTAGTTGAAGTACCAAGCCAAAACCGCTTCCAAATGGATGACGCCCTACTAGCCTTCATCCAAGAGAAACTACAAGAAGATGCGATTTCTGCATTTGTAGAAAACCTCTCCGAAGTACCCGAGTTCGCCTCATTTGTCAGCGGTTGGCTCGAGGAAGAAGCCGCTAGCTAATGCTCGCTTCTACAGAGGAGGAGACTGCAGAGTTTGGAGCTAAATTTGCTAAAAAGCTGGAAATGGGCGATATCGTGGCCTTGCATGGAGACTTAGGAGCAGGTAAAACCACCCTAGCAAAGGCGATTGTTTCACAAATTGCAGGCGTCTCGAAAAGAGAAGTACAATCGCCCACATTTACCTACTTAAATATCTATGATACAACTCTACCTATCTACCATTTCGATCTCTACCGTCTTAAGAATGAAGAAGCATTTATCCAGCTAGGATTTCTAGACTACTTGGAAGAAGAGGGTATCTGTTTAATTGAATGGGCAGAACGCATAGAGCCCCTCCTGCCACAAAAGACTATCCATGTACGCCTCTCTTATGTAGAGGAAGGAAAAAGAAAAATCGATGTTTACCAAAGCTAAATTCATTCTCTCTGCAGCCAAGCCAGAGCACTACCCTGAGTTAGTGAACATTCAGGGAGAAAAACTGCCTGAGATCGCAATTGTTGGCCGCTCGAATGTAGGTAAATCCTCTCTTCTAAACCACCTCACCCAAAATAAAAAACTTGCCCGAGTATCAGCAACTCCCGGAAAGACACAACTGATCAATTTTTTCCAATTAGGCGATGCATTAGCTCTTGTCGACTTGCCCGGTTACGGCTTTGCCAAAGTTCCAAAATCTAAGAGGGATGCCTGGGGAGACTTAATTCAAGACTATTTACAAAATAGAGAAACCCTCTCGCTAATTTTACTCCTCTGTGACTTGCGACACCCCCCCACCAAAGATGACCTTCTTTTTGCACAGTGGGCAACACATTTCAAAAAACCCCTTCTGATTGTTTTTACCAAATCAGACAAACTCAATAAGGGAGCGATTGCCCACCAGTGCGCGAAGAATTTCGCCTTGATTTCAGATGCAATCGATGCTAAACCTGTGGGACATCTCACTTACTCCATCAAAGATGCAAAAGCACGGACCACTCTAGCCAAAGAAATAGAAAAAAGGATGTAATGGGCTTAATTAACGAAGATACTTTTGTTTGTTTCGACTGCGAAACAACAGGCCTAGAAGCGAACAATGATCGCATCATTGAAATCGCTGTCCAAAAATACACCTTCAGTAAAGTATTGGAGAGCTATGAAACTCTGATTGACCCCGAAAGGATCATCCCAGAAGAAACAATTGCAATCCACCACATCTCCAATGACATGGTAAAGGGCAAGCCCAAAGCTGGTGAAGTGTTACGAGAAGTGCTCAAAATTATTGGGAATCATATTATCGTTGGACACGGCATTCAGCTAGATATTCAGTTTGTCATGGAAGAATGCAAGAGAGCAAGCATCCCCTGCAACCTTGATAAAAACCAGTTCATCGATACTTTGCGCATGGCAAGACTCTATGGCCAAAGCCCTGTCAATTCCCTCCAACGGTTGCGCCAACACTTCAACATCGCAGAAGAAGGTGCTCATCGGGCTATGAGCGATGTAATAGTCAACATCGAAGTCTTTAAATACCTCTCAGAAGGATTCAAGACCACAAAACAACTACTCCAGCGTTTGGAGAGCCCAATTGCACTCAAGGCAATGCCTCTTGGCAAATACAAAAGTCGCCCTTTCTCTGATATACCCATTGAATATTTGCAGTGGGCAGCACACAAAGACTTTGACCAAGATTTACTCTTTTCGATACGCTCTGAATTAAAGATAAGGAAAAAAGGCCAACGCTTCCAGCAAGCCTCCAACCCCTTCTCAGAACTGTGAATATTAAAGACCTAGACCTCAAAGGAAAAACAGTTCTCATCCGCGTTGATTTTAACGTCCCCTTTGATGCTCAAGGAAAAATCTCCGATGACACCCGCATCCAAGCAGCCCTTCCCACTATTCAATACGTCTTAGACAAAGGGGCCAGCATTATCTTGATGAGTCATTTGGGAAGACCCAAAGGGGAAAAGAATCCCAAGTTTTCATTAAAGCCCTGCGCGAAAAGGCTTTCTGAGCTTCTTAATAAAGAGGTACGGATGGCATCCGATTGTATCGGAGACGAAGTCGAAGATACAGCAAGCAATCTCCAACCAGGCGAACTACTACTCCTTGAAAACCTACGCTTCCATCCAGCCGAAGAAAGGCCTGATGTAAACCCACAGTTTGCAAAAGATCTTGCCAAATTAGCAGATGTCTATATCAATGATGCGTTTGGAACAGCACACAGAACACATAGCTCAACTGCCACCATTGCACAATACTTCCCCAATCACGCAGCAGCAGGCCTCCTTTTACAAAAAGAGATCTCCTTTCTAGGAGACAACCTCAAAAATCCCAAACACCCCTTCTATGCAATCATCGGAGGAGCAAAAGTTTCTAGTAAATTAGGCGTTCTCCAATCCCTACTTACTAAAGCAGACGCTCTCTTCATCGGAGGAGGAATGGCCTATACATTCCTAAAAGCGCAAGGACACGCAATTGGTAACTCCCTTTATGAAGAAGACCTTCTAAATGAAGCAAAAAAAATCTTAAGCAAAGCAAAGGCTCAAAAAACTCCCATCTTCCTTCCCTTAGATGTCGTAATCGCTAATGAGTTTGCCAATGAGTCCGAACAAAAAATAGCTGAGACCACACAAGGGATTCCAGATGGTTGGGAAGGGATGGATATAGGCCCTGTTACACAAAAACAATGGACCAATACACTACAGAACGCCCAAACAGTTTTTTGGAATGGCCCACTCGGAGTTTTTGAGTTCCCCAACTTCGCAAAAGGAACCAACCATATTGCAAAAGTACTCGCCAAACTCCCTGCAACCACAATCATCGGAGGGGGCGATTCAGTGGCCGCCATTAACAAACTTAGGCTTGCTAAAGACTTTTCTCACATCTCCACTGGAGGGGGAGCCTCTCTCGAATACATCGAGTATGGCCACCTCCCTGGGATCGATGCTCTTGCAGAAAAGAGCTAGTCTCTCCTTCCTTTTCAAATAAAATCTAACCAATTTTTTCTCTTTAAGTTTAATCAGATTCGAGCTATCCTTAAACTTTAACAGGGGACGATATGTCAGCTCTAACAGGGTTTGGTAGGTTAAGATCTCTTCTCTGGCCAATCCACGCTAGCGAACATAAAAAGTTCGTGCCCATGTTCCTAATTTTCTTCCTGATCTGTTTTAACTACAGCATCTTACGCACTGCCAAAGACACCCTAATCATCACAGCACCCTCTTCTGGTGCTGAAGCCATCCCTTTTTTGAAGGTGTGGGCCATCCTGCCAGCAGCCCTTCTGTTTACTTTTATTTTTACCCGCCTCTCAAATCACCTCTCCCGTGAAAAAGTATTCTACACCTTGATGGGGTCTTTCCTAGGATTTTTCTGCATATTTACATTTTTACTTTATCCTAACCAAGACACCCTCCACCCCCACTCTTTAGCCGACAAACTTCAAGACATTCTTCCCCAAGGATTTAGTGGTCTTATTGCGATCATCCGTAACTGGACTTATACCGCTTTCTACATCATGTCGGAGATGTGGAGCACAATGATCATGACAGTCCTTTTTTGGGGCTTTGCTAATGAGGTTACCTCCGTACGAGATGCAAAACGCTTCTACGCCATCTTAGGTCTAGGGGCCAATATCGCAACTATCTGCGCGGGTCGTATATCTGGCCTCATTTCAGCGCACGAATTTACCCCCTCCATCCCCTTTGGTGTTGATGCATGGGGACAATCAATCTTTATGCTCAATATGCTAGTTATTTTTGCTGGGATACTCAGCATGGGAATCTTCCGCTGGCTGCATGCAAAAAAGCTGGGCTATGGCTCTATCGCTCACCCAAAGTCAGAAACCACTAAAAAAATTAAAATGGGTATCCGCGAAAATTTTAAATATTTGGCCAAATCCAAATATTTGATTTGCATTGCGGTTGTGGTGTTAATGTTTAACATCGCCCTTAACCTAATCGAAGTGGTCTGGAAAAACCAAGTAAAACTACTTTACCCCAATGCAAATGACTTCAACACTTACATGTGTAACGTCCTAACGTGGATTGGAATCGTAGCAACAGCTGGCGCCTTCTTCTCAGCTTCAATCATGCGCCGGTTCAGCTGGACAACAAGCGCCCTAATCCCCCCTGCAATCTTCCTTGTTACTGGAGTAGGCTTCTTTTCATTCTTCCTCTTCCAAGACACCTCCCTCTCCGCATTCGCTCTACTTATCGGAAGCACCCCCTTAGCCATAGGAGTATTTTTCGGCTCATTACAAAACATTCTTGCAAGAGCATCCAAATACACCCTCTTTGATGCAACGAAAGAGCTCTCTTTCATCCCTTTAAGCAAAGAGAGCCGTATGAAAGGAAAAGCTGCAATCGACGGCTTTGGGTCTCGCCTCGGCAAGTCTGGATCCTCAGTCATCCACCAAGGACTTATTATGGCCTTCGGATCGATCGCTCTAAGCGCTCCTTTTGTAGGTGGTATTTTACTTCTTGCCATCGGAGGATGGATTGGAGCTGTTCGCATCCTTGGCAAAGAGTTTCATAAACTTACGGTCACCGATGAGTCTCTCGATCTCACAGAAGGGACGCAAGAAGCCAAGCCTGAGCCTGAGATGGCCACAACCGATATCACGTAAAAGAGCTC
Organism: Chlamydiota bacterium; assembly: GCA_021772375.1. GTDB lineage: Bacteria > Chlamydiota > Chlamydiia > Chlamydiales > Rhabdochlamydiaceae > Sacchariniichlamydia. The sequence continues at coordinate 10,583 of JAJFME010000031.1, forward strand.
TGATGGAAAAATGGCTAGCCTTCATTCAAAATCATGCACAACATGCCCACTGGGTCATTTTTGGAGCTTCCCTACTTGCAGGGATGAACGTCCCGATCAGCATCGATTTTCTTATTATTCTCAGTGCAATTCTAGCAGCGACTATTGCCTCTGCAAGCACTACAAAACTCTTCCTCTCCATTTTCTTAGGGTGCGCGCTATCCGCCTGGATTGCCTACTGGATCGGAAGAAAATTAGGCCCGCAACTCCTTAAGCTTCCTGTTTTCTCAAAAATACTGAGTGAAGCACGTATGAAAAAAATTAAAAAATTCTATGACAAACGGGGACCCTTCGCCCTTATTTTGGGACGCTTCATCCCCTTTGGCATTCGCAATGGACTCTATATGACAAGTGGTATCAGCCGTATGCCCTTCCCCAAATTCATTCTATGGGAAGGACTTGCATGTGCTATTTGGAGCTCAGTCTGTTTTTGGCTCTACTATCTCGTTGGAAAAAATATCGACACAGTCTACTCCCAAGTCAAAATCGTGAATTTATGCATCTTTGCAGCTTTCGGTGTGACGGTAATTGGGATTATCTGGTATAAGAAAAAGAAAAACAAACGGGAAGAAAATGTTTAACCTTTCCAATGGGTTATCTCTTCTGAGAGCGCCTTTAGCGCTCCTTTTTTTGTCGCACAGCATGGCCCTACGCCTTGCTGCAATTGTGCTTGCAATGTGTACAGACGCTCTTGATGGATTCCTAGCACGCCGCACGCGCACGACTACTCAGCTCGGAGCCGTTCTAGATCCTGCGATGGACAAACTCTTCGTCTTTATAGCCCTTGGCGTTCTACTTTATGAGAATCAATTTGAGAGCTGGCAAGCAGCTGCAATGATCACACGAGATGGCTTCCTTTGTATCTTTGCGCTATACTTAAAACTCTCTGGAAAATGGCAAGCCTATCAGTTCCGCTCCATCCGATGGGGCAAAGCTACAACAGCTCTGCAGTTCCTCGTTCTAATAGGCCTAACAATAAAACTCGCAATCCCCACCTTCGTCTATGCGATCTTCATCGTCTTCGGCCTACTTGCTTTTGTGGAGCTCTTCCAGTTGGTCAAAAAGAAAAGCTCCAAAACTGCGTAAACAAACTGTCTTTTCTAATCAAAAAAGATTGCGATGGTGGGAGCCTTCGAATTTATGGCGAAATTCACCCCAGCGCTAAGCCTCTGCCCCTTCTTAATTTTTTGAAACAGATCACTTCTCTTCTCAGGATCAAGATCTGATACCCGAGGAACTTCTTTATTTTTTGAGAGCTTGCCTTGCTGATAATGAATTGCTCTCTGATCAGCCGTTGTATATGTATGTTTTTCCCCTTCTTCATTCTCTAAAGTAGCCTTTACACATAAAGAGGCTTCGATTTTATCTGAAAACAAAAAGTAACATTTAACTACACACTTCACATAAGGGAGAGAAATCCCTTCCGCGCGCCCTCGAATGTTTTCAAGTGGTACTATGATATCCCCTGTAGAATCTTCACTTTCATCGGTTAGCGTAATATCAACCTCTGGGCACCTTGAGTCTCCCTCAAAATCCAACCGAACTAACTTAAAGGCCGAGTTAGCGATACTATCAATAATCTCTTGTTTACCTTGTGTTTGGGTAGTAGAAACTTCATTGACAATCAAAGCCTCTTCACCCGTAACAAAACTATGTGGATCACCTGACGAGCCTATGAGAGCTGTAAGGACCTGCACAACAGGCCGCCCTCCATCTGGGACTAAGCGCAACTCACATTTTATGGAACAACTTTTATAAGGAAGGTTAGTACCATTTGCTACTCCTATGATATTTCCCACTGGAACATCAATTTCAGAGCTTTCAGCTTCGATGCTTGTAGCAGAGTCATTGCGACTTCTACCGAGGCTAGTTGAGCTCCCCAAAGACAAACTAGAAGAATACTCTCGTAAATGACGTAGACTAACAGGGCTATTTCCTGATGAACTCATATATACCTACATTTTAGTTAAAGTACGTGCTCATCAAAGAAAAAGTGCTATTCAGATGGGGGAGAAGGATAGCGGTGCTAAGCTCTTAAAATCAAGAGTTTTTGGGAGACTGCAAGAGATTGACAGTAGTTGTCGGATAGCAGAATTCAGCTCCATATTTTGCAACCACCTCTTCTGCGATAAAGAAGAGATCCTGCTTGATTTGCATGAACTTGATGTAACCTACTCTGAATACTAAGATGTAGAAATAAATTTCTAAACCAGAATCTCCGAGTTTGCTAAAGGTAATAGAAAAGCTCGTCTTTTCATCGACACTCGGATGGGCACCAATTTTCTGCCGAAGCTCTTCAATGATCTTTTCTAGATTCGGAAGGTCCTCATAACGGACTGAGATTGTCTCCTTAATACGACGATGAGACCTGCGCGATTCATTAATCACATAGGCCTTTGAAAAAAGGGCATTCGGAAGATAGACAGGACGACGATAATAGTCTTCTACCATCGTTATGTACCACCCAATCTCCTTTACCTCTCCCTCAAAATTATTTTGGGCCGGGATGACAATCTCGTCCCCAACAGAAAAAGTGCGAGTAAAATGGAGCATGGCTCCACCAAAGAAGTTTGCAATCATGTCTTGGGCGGCAAGCGCTACCCCAGCAACCCCGATCCCTCCAAAAGTTAGAAGTGGCAATACATCGAGACCGAAAATCTGGAAAATGATCATCAAAGAGATGATCACGACCACAAAGGAGCAGAGTTTGCTTAGGGCGTAGATCGTACCTGAAGAAACCCCAAGTTTTTCAGATTTTTTCGCAAGGTGCTTAAAAACTTCCTTTACCCATCTAAGAGCCATCCAGTTAAAGCAAACAACAATGAATGCTGGCTTAAGTGGCCGGACATATTTGGCTATCGCATCAAGACCGAAGTGGGTACCAATAACGTCTAATAGATAGGCAATTCCAAATCCCCAAATAGCAACCTGCAGGGGCGTGTAGATGATTTTATGAATCTTCTTTCGACCAACACTTTCCGCTTTTGAGGACCGACTGCGAAGCAATCCCACAAATTTTTTAAGAGAAAGGCTCAAGGCGAAGATAATGAAAATGCCAATTGCACTTTCTACCAACCATGCCCAACTTGCTGAGACGTATTCTTCTGGAATCATGAGACTCATTATGAAAAATTTGTGAATAAAATGCACGATCCGATAAGATGAGCCTCATGAATTTTACTCGTGAATCTATTTTTATCTCTGCTCTCAGAGGCTTTTTCAAAACTTTTGCTGTCATCATAGGGATTGCTGTCGCTGTCTTTGTGATCATGCTTGGACTTAACGCTGTCTCAAACCAAGTGGAAGTCCCTAATAAAAGTGAAATGAAAGTAAGCGCTGATACCAACTGGAGCAGAAAGCTGCTACCCAGCACAACTCCTGTCATCCTCCGAATCAACATACAGGGTGTGATCGGTATGGGAAAAATGAAAGAGGATAAATTCAAAACGCTTCTTCTTGATTCACGCGAAGGTGTTTTAGCAAACGATCGAGTAAAGGGGATTATTCTCCATGTCAATACCCCCGGAGGATCCGCATCCGACAGTAGCGCGATCTACAATCTTCTTAAAGAATACAAAAAACGGTATAAAACCCCTGTTATTGCCTACGTCGATGGAATTTGCGCTTCCGGTGGAATGTACATCTCCTCTGCTGCGGATGAGATTTTCGCCTCCGAAGATAGTATAGTTGGATCTGTTGGTGTTCGCTTAGGCCCTACATTCAACTTCTCTGAAGCAATGACTAAGGTAGGGGTCAAGTCACTTACCTTGACAGAAGGCAAAGACAAAGACGCCCTAAACCCCTTCCGCCCATGGAAAGAGGGAGAAGACACCGCTCTGAAAGATATTATTGCAGCGTCTTATAAACAATTCGTGAAAGCAGTTACAGACTCTCGCAAAGATTTGGATCGAGAAAAATTGATCACAGAGTACGGAGCAAACGTGTTCATCGCGGGAAAAGCCAAAGAGCTCGGCTATATCGATAATGGAAAAGCCAGATACGACGATGCCCTTACTGCAGTTGTCAAAGCCTCCGGTATCAAAGAAGACGAAAAATACCAAGTAATCGAAATGGAACCCTACCAGTCGATTTTTTCTGAGTTAGCCGATAGCCAAAACGCCCTTTTCAAAGGGAAACTGGAGCATATCTTTCCAACAGGAGCTCACACCACAACAGAACTAAGTGGTAAGCTTCTCTACCTATACCAACCGTGAAAAAACTCTTCGTCCTCGACGCAGCTAACTTTCTCTTCCGCTCCTACTACGCCATTGGGCCAATGACTAATCCCAAAGGAGAATCTACAGGAGCCCTATACGGGTTCATCCGCTCTGTCTTTAAGATCATCAAAGAATTCTCCTCTGAACACCTCATAGCTGTATTCGATGGCCCCAACAACACAAAAAGCCGAAAAGAGATCTACAGCGAATACAAAGCACATCGAACGGGAATGCCCGATGACCTCTATCCCCAACTTGAATGGGCCCTCGAATTTTGTAAAATAGCAGGAATCCCCCTCCTCTCTATCCCTGGCGTTGAAGCTGACGATGTGATTGGAAGTATCACCAAATGGGCGGATAGCAAAGATGTGGAGACCTACATCTGCTCAAGTGATAAAGATTTGAACCAACTTGTTACAGACCATGTCTTCGTCCTCAATATCCACAAAGACAACCTCGTTATGGATCGTGCTAAAGTCAAAGAACGCTTTGGCGTACTCCCCGAGCAAATCATTGACTATTTGGCGATGGTCGGTGATGTCTCCGATAATATTCCAGGTGTTGAGGGCATCGGCCCAAAAACAGCTGCAACTCTATTGAACGAATTTGGAAGCCTTAAAGAGATCCTAGCTCATCCTGAAAAGCTCAAAGGAAAGAAACAAGAGACTTTCCAGAGAGAAAAAGAGACTGCTCTTATCTCGCAGAAGCTTGCTACAATCGATACCGATATTCCATTCTCAAAAGAAGACTCCTTTTTTAAGCTAAAGAAACCCGACCTAGAAAAAATGAAAGCCCTCTATCTGGAGATGCATTTCATGACTCTATTAAAAGAGATCCAGACGCCTGAGCCAAAAGCAGGAGAGCTCGACCTCGACTTTGGAGACTCCAAGCAAGCAGAGCACTACACACTGATCAATGATGAAACCGAGCTAATCAAGTTAATCTCAACACTCGAGAAAAAACAAGAGCTTTGCATCGATACAGAGACCTCTGGTCTAAATGTAATGGAAGCTGAGCTTGTTGGGATCGGGATCGGCGATGGACCTGGCCAAGCTTGGTACATCCCGCTGAATGGACAGATCCCACCAGAAAAAGTCATCGCCCACACAAAAAATCTACTAGAAAACCAAAAGATTGCATTCTTCGGCCACAACATCAAGTACGATCTACATATCCTCCACCACGCCGGCATCGATGTGAAAAACATTGGTTTCGACACAATGATCGCCTCTTACCTGATCGCTCCCCACAAACAACGTCATGGCCTCGACACCCTTTCTTTAGAGCTCTTTGGGAAAGTAAAAACTCCGATTAGTGATCTCATAGGCAAAGGGAAAACACAAATTTCCATGACCGAAGTTCCTATTGAAAAAGTAGCTCCCTACTGCTGTGAGGACGTGGATTATACTTTCCGTTTAAAGAAACGCTTCGAAGAGGAGATGCAAGCATGTGAACTGAAAAAACTCTTCCAAGAAGTCGAACTCCCCCTTATCTCTGTTCTCATGGAGATGGAAGAGAAGGGGATTTTTCTCGACAAAGAACAGATGTATGCCATGCATACAGAACTAGAAAAACAAATCGCAGTACTCAAAGAAATCATTTTTGATCATGCAGGTGAGACATTCAACCTCAACTCCCCAAAACAACTCGGCCAGGTCCTTTTTGAGCACATGGAGATTCGCCCCGCAAAAAAGACAGCAACCGGCTACTCCACAAGCGCAAGCATACTCGAGTCATTGAAAGATGAGCACCCCATCATCCAGAATGTCCTCCTTTATCGAGGGCTAGAAAAATTACGCTCCACTTACGTAGATGCGCTCCCCTCCCAAGTTAATCCAAAAACTAAACGAATCCATTGTACCTTTAATCAATCCGTGACAGCAACGGGACGCCTCTCCTGCCAAAACCCCAACCTACAAAATATTCCCGTCCGCTCTAAAGAAGGGCGTAAGATCCGCGACGCCTTTATCCCAGAGTTTTCCGGTTGGAGTTTTTTATCAGCCGACTACTCCCAGATTGAACTCCGCCTCCTCGCACACTTGAGTGATGACCCCGCTCTTATCAAAGCTTTTCAAGAAGGTGAAGATATTCATGCCTACACAGCTTCTCTCGTCTACAACGCTCCCTTGAATGAAGTCACCTCAAAAATGCGGTATGCAGCCAAAGCTGTGAACTTTGGTATTTTGTATGGACAGCAAGCCTTTGGGCTTTCCAAAGAGATTGGGATTTCTATTGAGGAGGCCAAGGCCTTTATTAACACCTATTTTGAGCGGTATGAAAAAGTGCGTGACTATCTAGAGTCATGCAAGGAAAACGTTCGTAAATTAGGCTACTCCCTTACCTTAAGCGGCCGTAAACGCCCCATCCCTGAGATCAACAGTAAAAATAGCTTCATTCGCCAAGCTGCAGAGCGACTTGCTATCAATACCCCTTTACAAGGAACAGCTGCCGATCTCATCAAACTTGCAATGATTGAAATCGACCAACTCTTAAAAAAGGAAAGCTCCCCCGCAAGTATGATCCTGCAGATCCACGATGAACTGATTTTTGAGACCCCTGATACCCATACACAAGATCTTGCCATTCAAGTAAAGACTACAATGGAAGGTGTAATGCAATTAAAAATTCCTCTTGTCGTTGATATTTCGATTGGAAAAAATTGGGGAGAGTGCTAATTTTGAAGAAAATCGCCATCACGGGCGGGCTCTCCTCTGGAAAAACCTCTGTTTGCAAGATTTTTGAGGAAAAAGGGGCCTACGTTGTCAGCGCCGATGACATAGTCCATGAATTGCTGTCCCCTCAAAGCTCCATCGGTCACCAAATCGTGGAGTTGCTGGGAAAAGAAGTTGTGATCGACTCGCAGTTTGACCGGCAAAAAATTGCGAAGAGCGTTTTTGAAAATAAACAAATCCTTAAATCCCTGGAGAACATTCTCCACCCCGCTGTTCTAGAGGAAATAGAAGAGCGATTTAAAAAAGCCAAAAACCAACAAAAATTTGCCATTTTTGTCGCTGAGATCCCCCTGCTTTATGAGATTGAAGGCCACCATCTTTTCGATACTACCGTCGTTGTTACTGCAGATCGGGCCACTGCACAAAAGCGATTTCAGAAAAAAACCAATCATCCAACAGAAGAATTTGAAAAACGTATGACCCATCAGCTCCCTTTAGAAGAAAAAAGCGCAAAAGCTGACCACATCATCACCAATAACGGCAGTTACGCCGAGCTAGAAGAGCAAGTAGCAACCCTCTATCAAAAATTAACCAAGCAGGAATAGCATGCAGGAAGACGACACACCCAACAACGTCACAGAAAACACCCCACCTCCTCCACCTAAACCCAAAAAAGAGCCCTCCATCACCCGCATCGCCGACCTGCAGCGAATGAGTATTGATCAACTCGATCAGTTTGCTCGCAACATGGGGCTAACGCATCTCAGCTCTCTAACCAAATCACAAATGGTCTTCGAGATCGTCAAGAAAAAGTCCTCCAGTCCAAATGAAGTCCTGGTCGCTGAAGGCGTTCTGGAAGTACTTCCCGACGGTTTTGGATTTTTACGCTCTCCGAACTACAACTACCTCTCTTCTGCAGAAGATATTTATGTCTCTCCCGCACAAATCCGCCGCTTCGACTTGAAAAAGGGGGACACGATCTACGGAACCATTCGTTCTCCAAAGGAGAAAGAAAAATACTTTGCCATGCTCAAAGTAGAGAAAATCAATAATTACACTCCAGAACAAGCAAAAGAGCGTATCTTCTTTGAGAACCTCACAGCCCTCTATCCGAAAGAGCGCTTTGTTATGGAAACTACTAAAGAAAATCTCACAACTCGTGTGATCGATCTTGCAGCTCCTATAGGAAAAGGACAGCGAGGACTTATTGTTGCCCCTCCCCGTACAGGTAAAACAATCATTTTGCAAGACATTGCTAATGCCATCGCTGTAAACAACCCTAAAACTAAGCTAATCGTTCTCCTCATCGATGAACGTCCGGAAGAAGTCACAGACATGATCCGAAACGTCAAAGGAGAAGTGGTGTCGTCTACCTTCGATGAGCCTCCTGAACGCCACGTCCAAGTCTCAGAGATGGCTATTGAGAAAGCAAGACGTCTCGTTGAATATGGCCACGACGTCATCATTCTACTAGACTCCCTCACCCGTCTCGCCCGTGCCTACAACACAGTCCAGCCACACTCAGGAAAAATCCTTACTGGAGGAATCGACGCCAACGCTCTGCACAAACCAAAACGCTTCTTTGGAGCAGCACGTAATGTCGAGGAAGGTGGTTCCCTCACAATTATCGCCACAGCCCTTATTGACACAGGCTCACGTATGGATGAGGTGATCTTCGAAGAGTTTAAGGGAACAGGAAACATGGAACTGGTTCTCGACCGTCGCCTTGCCGACCGTCGTGTCTACCCAGCTATCGATCTCATCAAGAGTGGAACTCGTAAAGAAGATCTACTCTATCACCCAAGTGAACTAGAGAAAATCTACCTCATGCGCCAAGCGCTTGCAGACCTCTCTCCTCTCGATGCGATGAACCTCCTGCGCAACCGCCTTAAAAAGAGCAATAGCAACGTAGAGTTCCTCCTCTCAATGAAAGAGTAAGATTACTCCTCGGATCAGGTGTTGCCCATGGCTACCAATGGTTGCTTGAGGAAGTTCCGATTTAGTCAGAACTTCCTCAATTACTTGCGATGTAAAGGTTTTTAATCGATAGATAGATCTCACTCCTTCACCGCAAAGCTGGCCCTCTGTCCAGAGGAGCAATATTATGCCAACTACTAAGGAGAATCTGACAATTCGTGTGATCGATTCTTGCAGATTCTATAAGGAAAGGACAGCAGGGACTTATTGTTGCACCTCCCCGCGCAACTGAAATAATCATTACAAGATATTGCTGGTTCCATGCCATTGGGCCGCACCTATGACTCCAATGCAAACCACTCTCAACAAGCAACTTAATATCCGCCATTCTCTTAAAATGTCATTCTTGTGTAGGAATTCTAATCCCTTGGCTTACTACATAGGAATGACATTTGTCATTCCTGTGTAGTGGTTTCGCTTCTCTATTTTACTACACAGGATCGACAAACACCCCCTGTAGTAACCTGGAGGCAAGACGTTGAAATTCATAGGAAGGAAGAAAGAGCTCGGAGAATTACAACTACTACTAAAGAAAAAGTCATCTAGCTTGATTGTCATCAGAGGGCGTCTTCGAATTGGAAAAAGTCGCTTAATCCGTGAATTCACAAAAGATCTCCCCCACTGGGTTTTTTCTGGTCTCCCTTCAGTGAAGGGAATCACTAAGCAACGACAAATCAATGTGTTTGTTAATCAAATGTCTCAAAATTTAAATATGCCCAAACTCAAAATTTCCGATTGGGGTGAACTATTTTGGCACTTGGGAAACCAGGCCAAAAAAGAGCAGATTGTTATCGTATTTGATGAAATTTCCTGGATGGGATCGCAAGACCCTGACTTTCTCGGACATCTAAAAAATGTCGTTGCAGAAGTTACGAAAAAGATCGAGCGCTTATCTTATCCTCGTGGATTCTCAGTACGCCCTGTGCTCATCCATGTCAATGGAGTGGGGCAAGGTGTGAGAGAAAGCACTTTATTTAGCCAGATCGTTGACTTCTCTGATTTTTTTTCAGCACTCGAAAACAACGTAGTAGATTTTAATTTTGAATTATCACACAATCCGTCCCCATGGACGTTGTTATACTTTCGCGAATTCAATTCGCCATGACCAGTATGTTTCACTACATCTATCCCCCATTAAGTATTGGCCTGGGATTGTTTCTAGTGATCATCGAAGGGATGTACATCAAAACAAAAAACCCAAGATACTTGGAAATGACCAAGTTCTGGGTAAAAATCTTCGCACTCACATTCGCTCTGGGAGTTGCCACGGGACTAGTGCAACTTTTCGGCTTTGGAACGAATTGGGGTCATTACTCTCGCTTCGTTGGAGACGTGTTTGGAAGTGCTCTTGGAGCAGAAGCCATTTTTGCATTTTTCCTAGAAGCTGGTTTTATGGGTATCATGCTTTTCGGTTGGAAACGTGTCAGCGCTAAAACCCACTACTTCTCTACGATTTGTGTAGCAGCTGGAGCACACTTCAGCGCTGTTTGGATCGTAATTGCAAATTCTTGGATGCAAACACCTGCTGGCTTCAAAATTGAGGGAACTGGCGATAAAGCACGCGCTGTTGTCACAGACTTTTGGCAAATGGTTTTCAATCCCTCTAGCATGGATCGATTGACTCATGTGGTTTTGGGTTGTTGGCTTGCGGGGATCTTTCTTGTAATCAGTATCTGCGCCTACTATTTTTTGAAAAAAAAGCATCTGGAGTTTGCTCGCACAACAATGAAGCTAGCCCTTGTTCTAGCTGCGATTGTTCTTGTCTTGCAGCTGATTTCTGCAGACTCTACCGCACGAGGAGTCGCTAAAAATCAGCCAGCAAAGCTTGCTGCAATGGAAGGCATCTACGAGGAACAAAATTATTCCCCCATGACCCTCATTGGCTGGATTGACACAAAAAACAACACAGTAAAAGGGATCAAAGTGCCAGGACTTTTGAGTCTTTTAGTCTACCACGATGTTAAAACCCCAGTGCCTGGTTTGGATAAAATCCCTGCCGAAGATAGACCTCCTGTGCAAGCAGTATTCCAAGCCTATCATATGATGATCTACATGTGGTCTTTCATGGTCTTAGCAGCCTTTCTCGGACTTTACCTTCTGCGTAAGAAAAAACTTGAAAATGCAAAATGGACACTCCGCTTCCTTGTTGCTTCAGTAGCCTTCCCACAAATCGCCAACCAGGTGGGTTGGATGACAGCTGAGATTGGAAGACAACCCTGGATTGTGTGGCAAATCTTAAGAACCACAAAAGGGGTTTCCCCCGGAATCGTCGCAGGGCAGGTTCTTAGCTCCCTCATCATGCTTGCTACCATCTATTGCGGCCTGCTGGCCTCTTTTATTTTTATCCTCGATCGAAAGATCAAACATGGCCCTGAAGACACCGAAACGGATGCTGCAGAGCTTTACCAAGATCCATTCGGAGACAAAGCATGACACTAGAAATCATCTGGTACCTCATTATTATAACTGCAGTAGTTGCCTATGCTATACTTGATGGCTTTGACCTTGGCGTAGGGATTTTGCACCTCTTCACAAAAAAAGATAATGATCGCCGAGTATTTCTTAACTCTATCGGTCCTGTCTGGGATGGAAATGAAGTCTGGCTTGTTATCGTTATCGGTGCTCTTTTTGCAGGCTTTCCTTCTGTGTATGCTACTCTTCTTTCCACCTTCTATATCCCTGTCATGATTTTACTTATGGGACTAATGTTTCGAGCTGTCTCCATTGAATTCCGAAGTAAAAAAGAGACTCCTCGTTGGAGAAAAAACTGGGACATCCTTTTTGCATTTGGCAGCCTAGTGATTGCCTTTGGTATCGGTATAACTCTCGGCAATCTCATTCATGGCCTACCATTAGATGAAAACCAAGTCTTTGTTGGTTCATTTTCTGACTTTATCCACCCTTATGCGGTGATCGTTGGATTAACCACCGTTGCCCTTTTTGCCATGCATGGTGCGATCTTTCTCGTGATGAAAACAGAAGGAGAGCTTCATGATCGAATCCGCTCTTGGGTCCCTCGCTGCATTGCTATTTTTATCTTCATGTACCTGGTCGCTACACTTGCCACACTATATGGCAGACCCTATATGGCAGCTCCGATACAAAAATACCCCTTGCTCATTGCAGTTCCCGCCCTCGCTTTAGTAGCAATTGTTGCTGTTCCTATTCTAATGCGAAAGCAAAAAGATGGCTGGGCTTTCCTCTCTTCTTGTGTCAGCATTGCTCTTCTACTCGTCCTTGCTGTTGTTGGGACCTACCCCTACATGATCCGCTCAACCATTAATACCGAGACAAATAGCCTGCTTATTTTCAACTCTGCCTCCTCTGAGCTTACACTTAAAGTGCTTCTCATTATTACGGGAATAGGAGTTCCCCTTGTTTTGGCATATGGGTTCTACATCTACCGAATTTTCCGTGGAAAAGTAAAAATCGATGCAAGTAGCTATTAAAAAGTTCTAAACTCAAGTCTCTGCAGTAGTAGTTGCTCAGATATTCTTTGAAAGGCTCCCACAGCCCCTGTCAACGCAAAACTAAAATGTCACCCCCCTCTCCAAAACTAAAATGTCACCCCCGGGCAAGAGATTGACTCTCTAAGCTTGAGAACAAGATGAGCCTTATTCGTACAGCACAAGAAAGGGTTGCCCCTCCCCCTAGGGGGAGGGCGACAAATCTTTTTTTCATTTTCTTCATCTCCAAGGATGGTTTCTTTTTGGCTTCGTTTTTCCTAGGCTTCTCCAATGTCCCTCCAGTTCTTTTGCATCTAAGACTTGGGGTCCCTTGTAAGCAAC
>JAJFME010000032.1 GCA_021772375.1 Chlamydiota bacterium
ATGAGTTGTTTGTTATACTGCTTCCAGTCACGTTTGTGGCGAGGCATAAGATAAGCTCCTTTGTTTTTGCGAACGTAAAGAGTTTAGTCTTATGCCTTTTTGTTTTTCAAGATTTTGCTTGTTCTAGGGAGTTATGCAACACACCTCCTCTTAGTGGACCCCTTATCTGGTACGCAAACGAGACGAAAAACAACCTAGAAAACAATTGCTTTTCTGTATTACAATCTGCTCTTTATGCGTTATTTATTAATCTTATTTTTAATGACTGCCTTGAATGCCGACATCCGTAAAGTGCGCGATCAAGATCAAACCTTTATCAATGATTGTCTCCTTGGAAAAGGGCTGATTTTTGAAATCATGGCGCACAATTTAGACGCTGTAAAATGTGTCGATGGCAATAAAGTATACCTAAAACCAGAGCGCATTATCCCAAGTGATCAAGGGCTCATGCTCGTATGCGAAGATGACTCACTCCTCCTCCTCCCGAAAGTCTATTCCGACTCATTTGGCTGCTTCATGCGCTCGGCTTTAATTTGTACAAATTGCACCTACCAATATAAACCAGATGCAGTCCCTATAGGCTGCCCTCAATGCAGGAGTGGAGAGTGAATACCACTGTTTATGAAATCCAAAGAGCTCAAACAGATGAACAGATTCTAAAATGCTTTGAGCTCCTCAAGCTCTTAAGACCCCATCTTGACAAGGATACCTTTGTCAAACAGGTTCATGCCCAAGAAAAAGAGGGTTACATGCTCCTTTTTATCGAAGACGATACTGGTCCAAAGTCTGTTGCTGGCTACCGCATCTCTCAATTCCTTGCCTGGGGTAAGATTCTCTATGTCGATGATCTCATTACCCAACCAGAAGCCCGAGGCATCGGCTTCGGTACACACCTTCTTAAATGGCTAAAAGGAGAAGCGAAAAAGCTTGGCTGCAACGGCATCCACCTAGACTCCGGAATTGACCAGGGTGACTCCCATCGCCTCTACCTAAACCTTGGCATGCAGGTCAACTGCCTACACCTCTCGATGGATCTTGATTAAGAAATTGTGTCTACTCCCCATTCGCTTCTACCAAAAGGCGATCAGCCCCTTTCTTGGCCCCTCTTGCCGCTTCTACCCAAGTTGCTCTGAGTACTGTGCCCAAGCAATCACTCATCACGGCCCCCTTAAAGGGATCTGGCTCGGCATCAAGAGAATTGCTAAATGCGGCCCCTGGTCAAAGGGCGGCGTCGATGAAATCCCCAAACACTAAAGGATCTTAATTTGTATATTCGTACTCCAGGCTCCCCAGCTCCTTCGGATTCTTCTCCCCTTCCAGGCACCCCCCTAGCAACCCCGCATTCTGCTAGTACTGAAAGCTCCGTAGATCCCAAAACAAACCTTGTCTACACATTTTTCAAGTATATAGACAACAACCCCTCCTACGCACCTCGGCAAGGAAGCAAAATGATCTTCCGCAATTGTGTAAGATGTGATGACGACCGAATAGCGACAACAGTCTGGAATAGAGCTAGTCGCTTGAAGACACCCAATATACACACCGATCCCCCCTCTCCGTTCTTTTGTGAAAGTTGCTCATTAGACTGGAGATCGGCTCGCGAAACCACCCTAAAAGACTATCGCTTCTCAGAAGAGCTACAAGCCAAAATCTTCGTTCCAGAAAAGAAGTGAAATGCTCGAATAATATTCGGTTGGTTTTTTAAGAAAGACTTAGGGCAAGTTGAGCTTCTGACCAACACGAAGAGTGTCGCTTGTGAGTTGGTTTTTTTCGCGAATGGCTTTCACTGAAGCATTGTGCTGTTTCGCGATTTTCCAAAGACTATCTCCAGAGACAACGGTATAGACTTTTCCAGTAGCGCGAACGGGAGCTGGAGCTGTTGCTATTTTGGGAGGCGCTTTGAGGTCGATAAAGCGACGCTTGGCAAGCTCAAGGTCGAGTGCTTCAGGAACTTCTTCGGCTGCTTGTTCATAAAGGATACTAGCCGCTTTTTTCCAAATCTCATCACTACGAGGACTTTGAAGTAGTTCTTTTAGAAATGCTGGCTTGGTTTTTTCTCCAAGAAGCTCACAAACAAAGAGCACTTGCTCATTATCGAGTGATTTGAGGCAATAGTCTAGATCGATCTCCAGAAGGATTTTTGCAGCAAGACGAGAGTTTTCTTGGGTCAGCTGTAAGAGAAACCTCCTTCTCTCTTCAATCGTGAATTCTGCATTCATCCTGAGATGATTCGTCATCTCGCTTGTGGTAGACCAGCTACCACTTGCTAAGAGAGTGGCAACGTACTCCTTCTTGAGACCGATCCCTGTTTTAGAGAATAAAAGACTCGAGAAGTGAAATTCAGGTGTTAAGTAAAAAGCCTCGAGGAGTGAGGGATCATAGGGAGGCTTGGTTGATTGAAGTTCAAAAAAGAGACCTTGCGATGTGAGGGGCCATCTCTCTGTTTTGGCATAATGAACGATTGCTTCGTATTGGTAATCTGCCAGCCCTGGAAAAATGGTAAGAGAAATCCGCTCGTTATCTTCTTTATGGGTAAAGGTGATCTCTCGTTTTTGAAGAGTAAGACCTCCAAGTGCTCTTTCTAAATTAAAGTGGTGAAAGGCAACCAGACTAGAAAGGGCAAGGTCTCGTTTGGTGTAACCCGATTCAACGTGATCACTATTGCCAATTCGTAGGAGAAGTTCTTGAAATGAGAGGGTACTGTACTTAGCAAGAAGTTCTTGAAGTCCGAGATTCTCTGAAAGGTCTTTGGAAGACTTGTGCGATTTGGAACCGGCTGAGATTGGGGACTCCCCCTCACTCATAGCAAAATAGATAAATGTCGAGAGAAGCCCCACATTAAGTGTGCCACTAATGATGAGTGCCTGAGTGAGCCACTTGGCCTTTTTCACCCAGGGGTCTCCGTAAGACCGTCGTGCCATATGCTTTACATCGCTATGTTGAATCTGCTATAAGGGTATAACTTAAATCTGGATTATTATGAAACTTTCTCTTTCTTGGGTAAAAGAATTTTTAGACCTAGACCTCCCCCCGGAAGAAATCGCCGATGCATTAACCCTTGCTGGCCTTGAGGCAGAAGGAATGGAAGAGGTAGATGGTGATGTGATCTTTGAAATTGGTCTTACTCCAAACCTTGGCCACTGCATGAGTATTGCGGGTATCGCTCGGGAACTCTCTGCTATCCTGCAAATCCCCCTTAAGAGGAAAGAAGTATTTGTAAATGAAAGCAAAGAGAAGACCTCTGATCAGATCACCGTTCAAATCGAAGATGAAAGCCAATGCCTTCGCTACAGCTGCCGCCTTGTGAAAAAGGTCCAAGTAGGCCCTTCTCCTCAATGGCTAAAACTTAAGCTAGAAAATAGTGGATTACGCAGTGTGAACAATTTAGTCGATATCGGCAATCTTGTGATGCTTGAGACTGGACAGCCCCTGCACATGTTCGACTATGACAAGCTCCACGGAAAAACAATTGTAGTCAAAGCTGCCACAAAAGCTGAGAAAATGGTAACTCTCGACGATGAGAAGCGAGACATCCCCAAAGGGGTTTTGCTGATCTCTGATGAAAAAGGACCAATTGCCTTTGCTGGTGTGATGGGAGAACTCCACTCTTCTGTTACCGAAGAGACAAAAAATGTACTCATCGAAGCAGCTCAGTTTTCACCGGAAGCAGTGCGTAAAACAAGCAAGCTGCTCAATTTACGCACAGATAGCTCCTTAAGGTTTGAGCGAGGCATCGACCCCCTCTCTGTAGAACCTGCTCTTGAGCTGGCGACGCAATATCTTTCTTCGGTTGGAAATGGAGAGATCTGCAAAGGAGCGGTTAGACAAATTGCAAGAGAGTTCACTCCCTCCATTTTAAACCTAAACACAGAAAGAGCAAACCGACTCCTTGGCACCGAGCTTAGCATCGGTGAGATCATCTCTCTTTTGGAAAGACTCGAAATCAAAGTCCTTTCTGAATCTGGAACAACATTAAAGGTAGAGCCACCTTCTTATCGCAATGATCTTCACGCTGAGATCGATCTGATCGAAGAGGTTGGACGAATGTTTGGGTTTAATAATATCCCTCGTAAAATCCCAAGACATGCATCTTCTACGATCACCCATGCTCCCCTGTTCCTATTTGAGGAAGAGATCCGAACTAAACTAGTAGCTCAAGGACTGCAAGAGTGTCTGACTTGTGACTTGATTAGCCCAAAACTAGCAGAGATCTCCTTAGAGAAAGCACTAGACACTTCTTCTCAGATCCATGTGCTGCACCCAGCATCTGCCGATCAATCTATCCTCCGAACATCTTTGATGCCTGGGCTTTTAGAAGTAGCCAAATTCAACCAAGACAGACAAACTCAAACAATTGCGACTTTCGAAGTGGGGCACATCCACTTCAAGGATGGGGAAAAGTTCTACGGAGAGCCCTCTGCTGGAATTTTGTTAACTGGATCTGAGGCCCCCTACCATTTTAAAGATAAGCCGGAAAAAGCCGATTTCTTCGATCTAAAAGGCCATGTCGAGAACCTCCTCTCTGCAATTGGGGTGGAAGAGGCTCTCTTCGAGCCTTCTCACCTGCAAAGCTTCCACCCAGGAAGGCAGGCGAGTGTGAAGATAGGGAAAGTGACAGCAGGCGTTCTTGGAGAGGTCCACCCAAAGCACTTACGTACGATGGGGATTAGCCAAAAGGTCTACTATGCGGAGCTAAATCTGCACGATCTGCTCGATTTAAAAAGAAATCAATATCAGGCGAAAAAGATTGCACCGTTCCCAGGATCTCAACGAGATTGGACCATTACATTGAAAGAAAAAACACCGATTGCAGAGATCTTGAGCGAAATAAAAAGTGGCTCCTCGCCAATCCTTGAGCATGTATTCCTCCTTGATCTATACCAGAGTGAAAAGCTTGGAAAAGACAAGAAAAATGCAAGCTTCCGTTTTGTCTATCGAGACCCAAGTAGGACGATCGAATATGAGGCCGTCGAAAAAGAACACACAAAACTCACACAATCTATAGCGGAAAAGTTCGCGGATAGTGTAGGCTAGAGAGAACAGGTATTTTGTAGAGGTCAATTATTATGAAAAAGTTTTTGTTTTCCCTTCCTTTAGCTGCAGGCTTAATTCTTGCTGGATGCGGAGGCGATCAAGGAAATGGCAACGTCATTTCTAAGCAATACATCCACAAATACGGATATGCCGTCTCTGAGTCAGAGTGGAATGCAAACAACTACCCAGGGCAAGCCATCACTACGATGCGTAACGGTGTTACTGTTACTGCAACCTATGAGAATGGTCTTCTTCATGGGCCATGCACACACACTCATCCGCACAGCCAAACTGTCCAGTACTACTATCTCTATAATTTTGGAGATCTGAAGAAAGAAGTCGTCTACGATGCTTTAGGCATGCCCGTTCGAGAAAAAGTACAACTCTCTCCTCAGCGCTACTGCATCACAATGTGGTTTGGGGATGGAACTCCAATGAGCATTGAAGACTTCGCTGGAGAGGAACTCATCGAAGGAAAGTACTTCACCCTAAACAACGAAGTAGAATCTCAAGTAGAAAGAGGAATTGGACTACGCACCCGTAGAGACCAACATGGCGTGCTCCTCTCAAAGGATCAAGTCGATAAGGGCTACCTTACGAAGCGTGATACCTTTTATGCAAGTGGTGCACCTGAGAGCATCACTCACTTCAATATGAATCAAAAAAATGGGGAAAGACGAGTCTTCACCGAAAAGGGAGAGCCCCTTGCAGTAGAAGATTGGGTCGATGACCAGCTCCATGGGAAGTCCACCTATTACACCAATGGGAAGAAGCAGGTCGAAGCCTACTTCGTTTGCGGCGCTCGAAGCGGTGTTGAAACTCACTATATCGATGGGGAAACGGTCGAAAAAGAGATCTATTGGACCCACGATAAAAGACACGGCCCTACGAATTTCTTCGTTGGAGGAGATACTCTGGCCAAGACCGAGTGGTTCTACAATGGAAAAAACGTTAGTAAAGATCGTTTTGACGAACTGAACTACATGGATCAAATGATTTCACAAGCAGCGGCTGAATTCCGTGAAAACGCAAACTCCGCAACCCGCTAATATTCAATGGGGACAAGAGCAATCTTGTCCCCTTCATGTATTTCTTCGTTTTCGCTCAAAGACCCTACAATCTATCACCCTGAAAGAAGCTCCGTCTTTTGGGCTTTTCTGTATAGGAGACGCGCCAGATATCAAAGCGGTTGCTGAGTGGTTTCAAGCATTCCTAAAAGGAAAGCACCTCCCCTTTCCTCTTCCCCTCGGAGCAAAACTAGGATCCTTCACGTGGAAAGTTCTGAACTACCTTTCAAAAATCCCTGTTGGTAAGACTATGAGCTATCAAGAGATAGCTATAGCCCTTGGTAATCCAAATGCTGCCCGAGCTGTAGGAAACGCATGCAACCGAAACCCTTTTCCTCTTATCATTCCCTGTCATCGAGTCATTCAGACGGGAGGAGGATTGGGTGGTTTTGCATATGGCTGCGAGATGAAACAAATGCTGTTAAATCTCGAGCAACAACTCACTCAATGATCTTAGGTTCTTTAATTAGAAGCTCTTGCGGCGACTCAAGAGGATCTCCTGCTAGGTGCTCAGAAGTTAGCTCTCCCTCGGCGAAGACCATCTCATCGAGGTTGATGAGTTCTTGTTCTTCTGGTTTCTGACACCCACCAAGAAGCAGCACGGAAATCGAAAAAAAAATTACACTTTTCATAACTTTCATTCTAAGAGATTTGAGATTTTATGCAATCTTTTCGCTCTGAAATTGGAACTCTCTTGTCGTATAAGAAGGATAACAGGAGAAAAAATTGATGAACAACGAAGACCAGCTCAAAAAGCGTATTTCAGAACTAGAATCGATGAATGACCAGCTCCTTGCAGAGCTACGCTACTTAGATGGATTGCTAAAAGAGGTCGGATTTGAAGAAGGGCTAGCTACTTTAAAATCAGCAGCTATAGAACTCTTGGAGCAAGACGAAGATCAGCCAAATAGCTGAAAACACTCTCTTTGATATTCTCTATGCTAGATTTAACCTGCAAAGGTTCACTATCCAAAGAGACTTTACTCAGCGTGAAATCTTTCCAACTAAGCCTTTCAGTATTAGTAGCATCTCGATATCGTTTGTCTGCTTCGAGATACTGAAGATGCTGCTGATAGGAGAATTCTTCTATTAGGTTTTTTAGCTTTTTGTTGTCATAATCTCCCCACGCCCGAATGATATCTAAAGGGGTCTGGCCGGCATCTTCAAGAAAGAGGTCGGCCCCTTTCTCTACAAGAGCTCCAACCAACTCTTTTTGTTTTCTCTTACAAGCAAGGTGAAGAAGAGTGCACTTCTTTACACCTTCACCTTGTATGGTTGTATTCACATCTTTTTTACCTTCCAAGACTTCCGTCCATGATTCTAGCATTAGAACATGTGAAGATAGCTTACTGGGCGTGAAGTCATGCCAACTAAGCCCATCTCTATCAGTAGCCGCTAGATACTGCTCTTCAGCAGTACGGCGCTGACTATTTTGGAGATCGGAAAACTCTTCCATAAGACTTTTTAGCTTATTCTTATCGTAATCTTCCCAAGCCGAAGGGAGTATATCTAAAGGAGTTTGACCGTCAGCATCCTTAAGAAAGAGGTCAGCCCCTTTCTCTACAAGAGTTCTCATAAACTCTTCTTGCCTTCTCTTACAGGCAAGGTGAAGGAGAGTGCATTTCTTTACACCTTCACCTTGTATGGTTGCATTCACATCTTTTTTACCTTCCAAGACTTCAGTCCACGATTTC
The DNA here is from genome assembly GCA_021772375.1 of Chlamydiota bacterium. Lineage (GTDB taxonomy): Bacteria > Chlamydiota > Chlamydiia > Chlamydiales > Rhabdochlamydiaceae > Sacchariniichlamydia. The sequence goes on from JAJFME010000032.1 coordinate 7,796, forward strand.
AATACGAACACTTGCTCTTTAAGATCCTGAGCCTCTCGACTCTTGCAATCATACTGAGCACCCATTAGATGTTGGATCCCCCTTTTTTTTTCCTGCAAATCGTCGATTGTCTCTCGGAGCCCTTCTTCAATATTTTCATCAAACTCTGGAGCGAAGCAGGTAAATATTGCCCCTGGAAAACAAAATCCAGCAACGGCAAGAGATATTCCTACAGGAACAAATAGAGCACTACGGCATGTATCTCTTAAATCTGCTGCAAAATCTGTAAGACTACGCAATGGACTAAATTGCACTACGTTACCCAGCAGCCTGAATGGACTCCGTAATAAATACGAAAGCATATTGAAAAAAGACATCGCCACAGCACCAATTGTACAGCTAACAGAGAGCACATGGGCGCAAAGTAAATTGTCAGATCCTCCACATTCCTTAGCCTTTTGCAAGGCATATCGAATGTTTTTTGACTCTTTTGGAATCAGATATCTCTGATAAAAGGTCGCATGAGAATTACTTCCCTGTGGAGCAATATTCGACATGTTCTTCCTTCATTTCTTTATTTTTTCCATAGTGATACCACTTACGAAAAGGCTTGGGACGATCCGTTTTCTCAAAGGGACGTCTGCGAGTGGCATGGGTACACTTTTCAGAACAGCAGCCCTGCAACTTCTCTGCGCAGTCAAGACAAGAAAGAAACAGCTCGTTACAGTCCATATTTGCACAGTTATAATAAGAATCTGATGGGGTTTGACATACCTGACAGTGGCTGACTAGCTCATGCTCATCTTCGCTGATAGGAACTGAAAGACGATCATCAAATACAAATAGTTTTCCCTTCCAGTGCTTATTTCCCATTTTATGACCATAGTTGATGACCCCGCCGTTGAGTTGGTAGACATCCTCAAATCCTTTTTCTTTCAGTAAAGCAGAGTAGGTTTCACAACGAATCCCCCCCGTGCAATACATCATAACCTTGGTCTTTTTTGGATCTTTTTTCTTGCTTAGAGCTTCAGCATAGTCTGGAAACTCGCGAAAAGTCTTTAATGGGGGGCGCTCAGCTCCCTCAAAATAGCCAATTTCCGACTCATAGTCGTTACGAACATCGATTAAAATAGTATTTTCATCCCGCTCTTCTAGCATTTTCTTCCATTCCCCAGGGGAGACATGAGCTCCTCCCTTGTTTAAATCTGGCATACAATCGAGGGCAACCAGTTGGGAGCGCACTTTAACTGTGACTCTGGGATAGATATGCTCATGGTAAGGATCTATTTTAAAATGAATTCCGGCAAATCGATGATCTTTTCGGAGCCAGTCCATGTATAGCTGGGCATCCCCTTCTAGAAAGCTCATTTGGGCATTCATACCATTAGAAGCGATGTAGACTCTAGCACAAACGTCTAGATTCTTCAAAAATTCATGATGCTTTTTTACTTCTAGCTCCGGATTTTCAATATTAACATAACAGTAAAAAGCTAATACCCGATACTTATCCATCTGATCTCCTCAAAGAAACTCTACATTAGTAAATATATTATACATCCTCTTCGAGTATCGATCAAGAGTATACTAGACAGGTGCTTTGCCAGAGATTCGAGCTAGTAGGGCTTTCTTCCTTGTGAAAAAAACGGTATTCGATTACGCTTAGTGGCTATTGAATCACCTATTAAGGAGTTTTTGAATGGCTCGCTACACCGGCCCTAAAAATCGTATTGCCCGTCGCTTCGGAGTAAACATCTTCGGCACAGCTCGTAACCCCCTTCTCCATAAAGCTGCCCCTCCAGGAGTCCATGGAGCCAAGCGTAAGAAGAAGTCCGACTACGGCCTCCAGCTAGACGAGCAACAAAAACTTAGAGCTTCTTATGGCATGCTAAGCCGTAAAACTACAATCCGCTACTTCAGACAGGCTGAAAAGTCCCAGGATTCAACTCCTTTAGCTTTTCTTCGCCAGTTTGAGTGCCGTCTTGATGTTATGGTTTACCGCCTTAAGCTCGCCCCGACAATTTTCGCGGCGCAACAGCTTGTTTCTCACGGACACGTCCAAGTAAACGGAAAAAAAGTTGATATCCGCTCCTTCCAAGTAAAACCCGGAATGGTCGTTTCAATCCGCCCTAAGTCACAGAACATCACAATCGTAAAGCAAGCTCTTGAAAATCAACGAGACATCCCCGAGTACCTTTCTCAAGACCCTGCTAAATTCTCTGGACAGCTAGAGATCCTCCCAGAATTGGATCAGGTTCCCTTTGCTCTCCCAGTCAATGTTCCTCTGATTTGTGAATTCTTGTCCCATACAACTTAATCGTTCACAAGACCTTATTACAGAAAAAGCCACTGCCTACCAGCAGTGGCTTTTTCTTATACTCATATAAAGAACTAATATCCAATTGCAAGAATTCCCATTCATCTTATCTTATCCATAGCCTTGCGCCCAATCTCTGTCACTCTACCGCATGAATCTTTACAATTAGACTATTAGGCATAGGGGCGAATACCCCTTAAAGCAGAAAAGGCCACCCAGCGCGCTTCGCACTAGGTGACCTTTCCCCTGCAAAGATACTTTAGGATGCTTTAGAGAGGCAGCCTCTCGTGAAGATCGCATCCCATCATATCACTAATAACCTTCTCAAGCCTTCCAACATGACAAATAAAGCAGTTACGCCAGATGCCATTCTTAGGACAAATTAAATAGAAGGGTAAATGTGCAATATTTCCATCACGATTAACGAAGGAGATAGCGAATCCTCGCTCTCCTGCATCTCCCGGACGTGTAATGTAGGTGTAAGAAGGTTTTCCGGATAGGATCTTCTCTGCATCGAGAAGTGTTGCATGTGAATGCCAAGCATGCTTCTTAAGCTCCGCATCCTTATTGAAAGATGAACTACTTTGGACAGGTGAGCTGAAAAATCTATCTCTAAATAGCATAGTCATAAGGTTCCTCTTGGGTTCGATCCATAATCTCTATGGATGTCTCAAAAATCGGGTCGAGTTTACAGTTCGCCCGCTTTTAATCAAAGAAAAAATTTCTGAGAAGGTGCTCTGAGGCTATATTCACGAATTTAGCATACCTGTAAAAGAGGGGCTCTCCCCCTCTGCAAAAGAGCATTTTTTGGTTGGTTTTTCTGCAGGAATTTATTTTCTGAAGTTGGCATGAGCTTGCCTAGGTCAAAGAACATCCAACATGAAAAAAGATGGGTTTTATTCACATCGGAACAAAATCTCTCAAGGAACGATCGAGGCCTTTTTAAAGTCGATGTTTCCCGTCTCTGACACGAAAGCATTTTTCAATCGCTTTTTGTGCATGTAGGTGTACATCACAGTATTGAGAGGAAGCACAGGACACTCCTCAATTAAGACAGACTCAGCCTGATTCATTAAATCTAGGCGTTTCTGCGGAACAATCTCTTGCTTAGCCCTTTCTAGAAGATCCAAGTACTTCGGATGCTCCCATTTAGCGAAGTTGACCTTGTTTGTCCGATACTGGAAGACATTGAGGGTGTAGGAAGGATCATTAACCCACGCTTTCCAAGCTATCATCCCGATCTGATATTCTCCTGTAACCATCTTAGAAAAGAGAATGGGGAAATCATACTCTTCAAGGCGACAGGACACTCCTAACACTTCTTCCCACTGCTCGATCAATAATTCGCGCAGCCTTCTGGTACTTTTCTCAGCAGCAATAAAGGTCAATATAGGGAAAGTCTTTCTTGTAAGCCCGAGGTCCTTAAGGGCCAGCTCAAAGAGCTGCACTGCTAGCTTTCTATCTCCTTCCAACAACTTCTTATTGACAATACTTGAGTGGTGGGGAGGTAGAGGAGTTACCGACGGAGCAGTATTATCTGAGAGTTGTTTGACTAACTTTGATCGATCAAGTGCATATGCAAAGGCTTGTCGCATTTTCAAGTTGTCAAAGGGAAATCTCTGTGTATTGAAAACACACCAGTTCACCCCCAATGAATCATTTGAAAGAAGGTCTTCCTCCCCTTTTTCAAAATGGCTCTCCCAAGGGTACATCGGACGCCCAATCCACTCGAGTTCATCATTTTTAAACTGTTCGAAGGCTGTCTCTGAATTGTTCTTAGTGACAAACACTCGATCAAGCTTCACCTCATGGCGATCCCAGTAGTTCGTATTTTTAATAAACTCATATCCTCCATGAGGCAATGTCCTTTTGAGCCTAAATGGTCCGTTACAAACGTAACCCTCTTCTCCACTCTGAGCCCAATTGGGCCGAAGTTTTTCTAGCTGCTGATTAATAGGTGAGTAAAGAGCATGCGCCGTGAGCTCCAAAAATTCTGGAGTAGGAGTTTCTAGGTCTATAACTAAAGTCTTATCATCTTCAGCTCTTACTCCCACCTGATCCAAGCCTACTGCGCCCTCTTTTGCAGCCTTTGCATTTTTGATTGGGTAAAAGAAGTAGGCGAATGGTGTGTAAAATGAGGGAGAAAGAATCTTTTTCCAAGCATATTCAAAGTCTTGTGCTACAAGAGGAGTTTGATCCGACCAGCAGGCATTTCGCAACTTAAAGGTATAGCGCTTCTGATCCGCTGAGATATCTACAGATTTGGCAATAGCCAATGCAGGCCTACTCCCTTGAGAAATACGAGTTAACCCCTCAAAGAGCATTTTAACTACAGTACTAGACGTCTCATCCCAGGCAAGTCTTGGATCCAGGGAAGGTGGTAAGTTGAGAAAGCTCAGGCGCAATTCTTGTAAATGTGCAATCTTTGCTGTCCACGTTGCGATGGCAGCCTCTATACAATATTGGAATTGTTGTTGCTGCGCTTGGTTACTCGTCTCATAAATGAAGCCCTGCAGAAGAGTTCCCTGGTAAGTCACTTTAGTTCTAACGAGTGCTTTTGAGAATTGGTCAAATTGATTCAGCTCTTCATTGATCGCTGCCTCAAGAGAGCGATCCTTTGTACGAAGAACAGCAAATAAGCCGTTTTTTCGACTCTCGAATTTTTGAAAAACACTACTTCTTTTGGTCAGATCCGCTGCTGTGGATGCTAGAAACATCTCAAACAAAGCCTTAAGAGAATTAAGAGTTGTGACAGCTTGAGCTTCAATAGGTGTAAGAGCAAAGAAAAAGTTCTCTAAAAGCTCTTGATGGTTATCTGCAGTCCCAACAAATGCATCTTTGAGTTGAGTGAATAACTCACCCTGCTTGAGGATCATTCCTCCATTATAATCTCTCACTTCTCCAACCACTTCTGAAATAAGCTGGACAACCTTCTGTCTGGCTAAATAGAAATTCACCGAGGAGTCTGTACGCAAGATAGAGTGATCTTTAGGAATACAAAGATGAAACACATTCGCTTCCTTTGGATTCTTTTTGCGAACAAGGCCCACATTTTGCACTCTATCTGGAATAAAACGACAAGAAGCTGGAAGCTCTGAAAAGGCCTCTTCTAAGGGGACATCCCCCTTTTGTAAATTCCGAACAATCAAAACAGTGAAGTAGAGCTCGCTGGGCCCTTGCTTATCAAAGTTTACCATGACCTGAGGCAAATCGGTCAGATATTTCAACTCTTGAGAAAGAAGCAGAATATTGCGCATCACCTCTTCTTCATTCCGAATCATGAAAACCGAAGGAATCATCTTTTCGATTCTTTTTCTTAACTCTTCCTTGAGCCTAGAACTAAGGAGTCCTACATCTTGCAACTCAAACGGAGTCCCATCTTTTTTCTCGAGCTCGAGGTAGAGATACTTTATCGGATCGTGGTTGGTTTGATAGGAATAATAGGATCCCTTGACCAGGTGAGCTCCAGGGATGAACTTCTGGACAGCTGCAATGACATGCGTATCTTCAAATACTTCGTACCGATCCGTCAATCCCACTGCAACAGACAGCCCTAAAACAGACTTGACACCAAAAGGAAAGTGGAGTTTCGAACGGATAAAGCGAACATCTAAATGCCTTTTCTCCGGGAAAAGTGATAAACTATGGAAAAGTCTTCTTCTCATCAGATAATGTGCAACAATAATCCGAGTTAGGTGTTTAGCCTGTCGGAACTTATGAAAATCTGGTCGGGTGAGGGCAAAAAAAGCACTCATCTCTCGAAAAAGCTCTACATCGAAATTCTTTGGAGCTCTTTGAATCAGTTGACGCAAGTACTGCTGGACATTGGTGGATTTCTGATTAAAGGCTAGAGCTTTTGTATCTAAAAATTGATCTAGGTATTTTAAAGACGAGAGGCACAGACTAAGCTCGCCAGCAAGTAGAGGCAAGTTCTCTAAGATCAAATTTAAGTCTCGACCATCTTCAACAAAGACTTCGACCTCCGCTAAAAAAAAGAGCTTAGAATTACTCTGTTTCATGCAGAAGTACATGTTATAAAACCCTAAAATCTGCACTTCTTTCTCAGGAATCAACCACCTGCGAATCACCTCAAGTAGTACTTTTTCTGCTTTCACCTCTTGCTTGGGGGCTAGTAGAAAGGTAATGGTAAGACTTTCTGGTGTGGTCGTAGGAGTATTCCATTTTACCAATGGCAAATCGGTAGAGGCCCATTTCTCCATTTCTTCTGGAGAAAAGGTTGAGAATGTGTCTGGAAGTAAGCTTTTTAAAACTTCGCGCCCCTTTTCAATATGCTTTGAAAGAGCGCTCGAACTACCTGGCTGAGAAAAATAGGGCTGAATCTCCGGTAATTGCTTCTGAGATTCCTCTGTTGCCTCTTGCATGACTTATACTCCTGGGAAATCACACTAGTAAACTCCAGATTTCTTTTCTAGAAAAAAATAGAGCCATTTCCCTTAAACGAATCCTCATTCTCACGAAAGTTTCTGTAGAAAAAAACAAAGAATTTTCTCATACTGAATGCCAAAAGTTAGGATTTATGCGTTTTTTGAAAGTTTTTTCTCTAGCTCTTCTCCTCCTATTTTCACTTGCTAGCTGCAAGAAAAAGTGTGGTCCTTGTGGGGACAAGGAAACTGGCTTAAGCGAGAAATTTTTACGTATTAGCTTTCAATCTGATGTCCATTCTTTGGACCCTCGAATAGGGATCGACTACCCTTCTGCTTTCGCAGTCAAAATGCTCTTTGAAGGCCTCTTCCGCATTGGTCCAGATGGGACGCTGCAACCTGCTGTAGCAGAAAGTTACGACTTATCAGAAGACCACAAAACCTATACATTCCACCTACGCCCCTGCCATTGGTCAAATGGAGATAATCTTTCCGCTCATGATTTCGTATATTCTTGGAAAAAGGTAGTTAACCCAAATGAAGACAGCTTAGGAGCTCAAAACTTTTACCCCGTTAAAAATGTGCAGGAGATCGTCCGAGGAGAAAAGCCCATCGACTCTATCGGTATCGAGGCCCTAGATGATCAGACTCTGCGCGTAGAACTTGAACATCCTACTCCTTACTTCCTTGAAGTTCTTGCCACTTCTTCTTTCTTCCCTGTAAATGCAAAATGGGACCAAGAGCACCCTGGATGGGCTAATCAAGAAGGAGCACAATTTGTCTGTAACGGTCCATACACGCTTCAAAAACACCGAATCGGTGACGAAATCGTTGTGCAAAAAAACACTGAGCACTGGGACGTCGAAAATGTATCTATGCCTGGAATTCGGATCGTTATTATCAAGGAACCCTCCACACAGCTCAATTTGTTTGAAAAAAAAGAACTTGAGTGGCTCGGAAGACCTTTCTCAAAGATGCCTCTCGATGCATTAGCCCACCTAAAGCAAAAAGGGAAGGTGCAGTTCCATGAAACTCTCGGCCTATACTGGTACTTCCTCAACGTGGAAGCGTTTCCCTTCTCCAATAAAAAGATGCGCCAAGCCTTCGCCTATGCAGTCAACAGAGAAGTAATTACAAGCCATATTCTTCAAGGTAATGAGATCCCCGCACAAAGTGTTCTCCCCCACTCATTAGCCACCCAAGACACTCCTTTCTTTCCCGATAACAATAAAGAACGAGCCCTCGAGCTTTTCGATGAAGCACTAGAAGAATTAGGTATCACGAAAGCTGAGCTCCCTGAACTCACCATCAACTATGCTGCAGCCCCCGTCCATATGCGAGTAGCTGAAGCCCTTCAAGAACAGTGGTCTCAGGTCTTTCAAATCAATATTCGATTAGAAACCCAAGATTGGAAAGCACATTACGGCAAGCTCCGAAAAGCTAACTTTCAAATTGGCGGCATGGGATGGCAATCCTGGCTGCGCGATCCCATCTACATCATGCAAACATTTAGAGAAAAAGCAGATGGTGTCAACATGTCCCAATGGGAAAATAAGCGCTACCAAGAACTCCTTGCTGCAACAGAACAAGAAGTTGATCCAGTCAAACGAAAAGAACTCTTCAACGAGGCTGAAGCCCTTCTGATGGATGAGATGCCCGTTATCCCAATCTATTTTTCTACTATTGCCTATGCAAAAAGCAGTAAATTGAAAAACGTCTATATCTCGAACTTATATGAAGCCGACTTCCGTTGGTCCTACTTCGAAGAAGATGAGTAGAGCTTAACTCTCATTAGCCTAGCTAGCCCGAAAAAGATTCCGAAGTAGACCCCTGCCTGCACAAAAAAGTGCAGACACTGGATTGAGAACTCTCTTGGGAAGCTAAGTCCCCCTTTCAAGAGAAGCAGTGTCGCATCCCCTAAAAACAGGTACCCAACTAAAAGAGTTCCACCGCCTGCTAAAAGAGCGCATACCCCTACTCGAACAATCGAATGAAGAGACTCTGTTTTGTGACCAAGCCTCGAAGATAGATAAAAAACATTGAAAAGCGCAGCAGCACTTGTAGCCAAAGCGATGCTAGCAGCTCCTAGTTTGAAAACAAAGACAAGTAGTGCATTGAGTCCAATATTGAGCAAGGCTGCGAAGAGAACGCCCTTTGTGGGCGTCTGGTAGTCTTTCTTTGAATAGAATGCAGGCGCCAAAATTTGTACGAGCGCAGCTGGCAATAAACCAACCCCATAGCAAAAGAGACAAAGAGTAGTTTGAGCAGTGGCGCTCTGGCCAAAATCTCCTCTTCCAAAGAGAAGATTAATGCTTGCAAGCCCAAGCACAAAAATGCCAATCACACAAGGGAAGACGAGTGTAAACATCTGCTTTTTAGCAAAAGCGATCAGTGAATGGTAGCGCTCCATAGCCCCCTCTTCTACCGCTCGAGACAGAGAAGGCAGCAATGCAGATGCGAGGGCGATGCCAAACAGAGCCAAAGGCAATTGTTGCAACCGGATTGCATACCAGAGGTAGGCGGGCCCTTCGAGATCTGCACAGCGAGCAAAGACCCCATCAATAGCGCTATTGATCTGGACAGCTGCAACACCTACCACTCCAAGTAAGATAGGTTGAATCAAACGCTTCAATTCTGGAGAAAAAATCGCCCCTCGCGCTAACTCCTTAACTGAGAGATGCGCCTTAAGAGAGGCCCATACTTTTGGGACGGTCATCATCCACTGCATAAAAAAAGCAAACGAGAGGGTGATCGACAGCCCCACAACTGCTTGAGAAAGGGGGAGACTCCTAAAGGCTACTACACCCAATATCCAAACTACATTAAAAGCCACAGGGGATACCGAAGAGAGAAAAAAATGCTTTTCTGATTGTAAAAGGCCTGTAGATAGCCCAAAGAGGCAAATAAAAAAAATGCCAGGAAGCATCCACATCGCAAGGCGTGCTGTTTCTCCCGGAACAAAGTAAAGACCTATCTCTGCAATAAGAAGACATCCCCCAAGAAAAATAGCTAAGCTATAAAACAGATCCCGAAAAAAAAGGGCCCCTTTTTTGGGATCTAGGCTTCGGACTGCTTCGAAGTGGGGAATAAAACCTTGATGAAGTAGCCCCTCACCAAAAAGCCTCCGACTTAAGTAGACAAAGCGGTAGGCTAGAAGAAAAGCTGCTAGGGCAGGTGATGTTCCAAAGAAAAATGCCATCGACATATCACGGAGCATACCGCTTATACGACTAAGCAGTGTCCCTGAAAAAAACCTCAGCGCTGACCGAGAAACTATCTGCGGAGTATCTGTCGTCATAAATCTTTTAGAGGAAGCTTATGGTGACGTCTGTGGACAATATACCACCACACAAAGCAAATCAGGGCCAATGACCAGACTACCATGTTGGGCAAGGTGATCCAAGGATAAGCGGGCTGATTCGGTGGACCAAAGCGCGGGCCTGGCGGCCAGAAAATAAAAGATGGGCCTCCCCGCAGGTTCCCCTGAGGAACAAACCCAAACTCACGACTATCACCACTTGCAGCAAAGTTATCTCCAAGAGCAAGATAAGTCGTAGGAGGAATAAGAAGCCCCTCTTGCCTGATTTTATCCACATCAATCTTTCCGTCCTTCAAAGGAGGACCACTATCTATGAAAGCTACATAAGAGCCTTTGACATTCGCATTTTCTTCTCTCTGCTTTTCTCTTTCAACAAAGGCCTCAAGAGCAGGATCCCCCTCTTTGAAAACAGGAGCTCCCATCAGACAAAGATCTCCATTTCGGAAATAAGCAAAGCGGTCCGTATCAAAATGAGAGCCCATGGCTAGGCGTCTATCAAAGTCAATTCCGTAATTGAAGAATTTACGCACCCAATCAGCTGAATATCTTTGAAGAGGGTGCTCAGGACCTAGCTTGTTTGCCACCCCCATCCATTTAATTTGATAGGCTTGGCCGTGATAGTATTCATATACCCCATCTGCCACTCCATCTAAGCGAGTAAGAAAATGAGTTCCCATGCTCATATGTCCACCTGCACTGTAACGCATTGCATATCCATTCTTCACTACAAAGCGAACGGTATACATGGTCTTAAAAAGCGCTTGTAAATGCGAACTATCGAGTGGGATGATCGATGTATTCATGATAAACTGGGGCCGGAGTCTCCCATATTGATCCTTACTCATTTCCAGCTGCTTTAAGTTCGGATGATGCTTGAGCTCTAAATAGAGTTTTTCATCCCCTAAAGTAATGTTGTTTTTTTCTGCAAACCCTCGAATATCTTCTTTGTAGACGATCCGCGCAGAGGCATAGTTCCCAATGCCCCACAGATCATAGTAATTTTTTACGGGGGGTGAATTCCGGTTATGGATCCGGGGTGTGTGGAGCATCTCCCCTTCAAAGCGATTATTTCCTACAAATGTCAGTCTTGCAACTGGCTCATTCATTTGATGAACAATGGTTGTCCGATAAGCGTTTCCTGTATGGAAGTGAAATGGTTCAGCTAGCGCTACAGAACCATCAAAGCGAATGACTGGAACATGGTCGATCTTATTCAACTGCTCAAGCTGCAGCTCCTTGGTAATGTCGTTTCCCTCTTTATCGATCCCATACATCTTTCCGCCATAGAAATAGACCGTATCTCCCGGCTTTCCCATCAGCCGTTTTACAAGCTGTTTCTTCCCAGGAAAAATCCAAAAGTACATCGTATCGGGGTTAGGAACATCCATATTCTCAGAGGAGAAGACGAAGATGCCCGAGCGATTCACAAGCTCTGGATCAAAGTAGACATGCTTGGTGGAGAAAGGAATGTTGATGCCAAAGTCTGTTTTTGAAACGACAAGCCGGTCTTTTTCTTTGAATGTGGGACGCATCGATCCTGTGGGGATCTCGTAAAGCTCAAACCAAACCTGTCTGATTAAAAGAGCCACCGCAAGAGCCACAACAAGCGCAAAAATGAAATCGCGCACTTGCTCAAAACCCGTCTTCTTTAGAATACCCGATGTGTAAGCTTCACATTTATGCGACAGAAAGCTGGCTCGTTCTCGATCTTTTTTAAGAATTTCCTCCTGGAGATTACGTAAATCTTTTTGCAGTTCTTCCGACCGAGCAGGTAATAGATTTTTCCTTTTCTTGCGCCAGAGGTGATAAACACTAAGAAGAGTTTTTTTACATTTGCGAAACGAATAAAGGCTCATAAGCTCCGATTTAGAAGATACTGCAAAAACCCATCTACCAGTTCTCCAGCATCCCCTCTATATTGAAAAGATCTAGTCCATTCTCTATAATCGCTATTTTTTTGGAAACACTTATGACACGATCTCCCCCAGAAAAACTCCTTATTGGGGCCCATACCTCAGCTGCAGGCGGTCCCCACAATGCTCTTTTCCAAGGAAGAGAGATCGGTGCTACAACCATCCAGCTATTTACAAATAATCAAAAGCAATGGAAAGGGAAAGAACTCTCTGACGAGGCGATCTCTCTATGGGAAAAAGCTCGAGAAGAGACCGGCATCCAAAAAATCATGAGCCATGACAGCTACCTAATCAACCTCGGCTCACCCAAAGAAGAGCTGCTTGAAAAGAGCCATGATGCCTTCAGCCGAGAGATCGAGCGCTGCCACAAATTAAAAATCGATTTTATGAATTTTCATCCAGGCGCTGCTACAACCAGCACAACGGAGGAGTGTCTTGATCAAATTGTGAAAAGTCTCAAACAATTTGAAAAACTTTGCGCCAAAGGCCCTACGAGACTCTTGCTAGAGACAACGGCTGGGCAAGGAAGCACAGTGGGCCACGAATTTGCTCATCTTGCCTATATTATCGAAGAAACACGTAAACTGATCCCTATTGGCGTCTGTATCGATACCTGCCACATCTTTGCCGCCGGCTATGATATCAGAACGAAGGAAGCCTTTGATAAAACACTCAAAGAGTTCGACGAAGTCATTGGACTAAAACATCTCTATGCCTTCCACCTAAACGACTCAATGAAGCCTTTTGATTCCCGAAAAGATCGGCACTCCCCCTTAGGAGAAGGCGAAATCGGCATAGAGGCATTCAAATACCTCATGACCCACCCTCAACTTAGAGAATTCCCCAAATACCTGGAAACGCCCAATGGCCCAGCTAGCTGGGTAGATGAAATAGCACTGCTTAGGAAATTTGCAAAATGAGAACAAAGATCAAAAACATCAAAAACGATCAAATTGGTCAATCGTTGACCATCTGCGGCTGGATCCGTTCTGTACGCGATCAAAAAAGCTTTGCCTTCATCGAAGTCAATGACGGCTCAAGGCTAGGCAGTCTCCAAGTCATCGCAGATGAAAACCTCAGACCTGAATTTGAAAAACTCACAACAGGAGCAAGCGTCGCCATCACAGGCACCCTTGTTGAGAGCCCCGGACAGAAACAAAGCCTCGAACTCAAAGCAGAATCCATCCAAATTTTTGGAACCTGCCCTGCTGAAGACTATCCCCTACAGAAAAAACGGCATTCCTTTGAGTTTCTACGCACGATTGCCCACCTCCGTCCTCGTACCAATACACAAGGTGCAGTCCTTCGTGTACGCAACGCCCTCTCCTATGCTACCCATAAGTTTTTTCAAGATCGTGGTTTCCTCCACCTCCACACTCCGATCATTACAACAGCTGACACAGAAGGTGCTGGAGAAGAGTTCCTTGTCTCGAACCTCGACTTTGACAAACCCCCTCGCCATTCCGACGGCGGTATAGATTTTTCCAAGGACTTCTTTGGCAAGTCTGCCCACCTCACAGTCTCCGGTCAACTCAACGCAGAAGCAGTTGCCTGCGCCCTATCCGATGTCTACACCTTTGGCCCCACTTTCCGGGCAGAAAACTCCAACACTTCTCGCCATCTAGCTGAGTTCTGGATGATGGAGCCTGAGATGGCCTTCTGTGACCTCAAACAAAACATGGATGTAGCAGAAGCCTACGTAAAAGCAATGATCGAAGCTCTACTCGATAATTGCGCAGAAGACATGGAGTTCTTCGATCGCTTCATTGAGAAAGGCCTTATTGAGAGGCTCAAAAACGCCCTGAACAACGACTTTGCAAGACTCACCTACACAGAAGCAATTGAGATCCTGGAAAAATCAGGCAAATCCTTTGACTTCCCCGTAGAATGGGGCATCGACCTCCAATCAGAACATGAGCGATACCTAGCAGAAGAGTACTGCAAAAAACCAGTCTTCCTCACCGACTACCCAGAAAAAATCAAAGCCTTCTATATGCGCGCCAATGAAGACGGTAAAACCGTTGCAGCCCTCGACCTACTCGTCCCTAAAATTGGAGAGCTAATCGGTGGAAGCCAAAGAGAAGAGCGTCTTGATGTACTCGAGAAAAAGATCGTCGCCTTCGGCCTTGATCCCAACGACTACTGGTGGTACCTACAACTGCGCAAATATGGCTCTGTTCCCCACTCGGGCTTCGGTGTTGGCTTCGAACGACTCATCCAGTTTGCCACAGGCGTAGAAAACATCCGGGATGTGATCCCCTTCCCGAGATACCCTGGACACGCTGATTTTTAAGGAAGGCAGATTCAGAATAGGTAAAGAGTTAAAAAACATCCCAGACAAATTGGGAAAGCACCCCTTGCTAACAGAGAAAAACAGGAGAATTTTATGAGACTAGAAGGAAAACAAGCTATTGAAGAAGTGATTTTCTATGGAGCTTACAACGGAAAACGTCTTTTTGCCGATTCGATTAGTAGAACACTAGATGGATATCACTTAGTTAAATCTGGTAAAATTGAAGCAGGGCTTTTCCATATCTTATTAGCAAGAGTCGAGTCGGCTGCCGCCTGTGCATTTGTTGCTATATCTTCAATGCTCGGAGGTTTTGTTTCGCTCATCTCAATTCCCTTGTTCTTAATACCTATGATTCCCTTAAATTTAGTTTCCCGCCTTCCAGGAATTTCCTCATTTAAGGCCGCACAAAATTTTACGCAATTTTCTAACAATGCTATCACAGGGACCTTCAAAGCCCATCTTATAGCAGTTCCTGCTATCCTTCTGTTCCTGACTGCTGCAAGTATCAACACATTTTTACCAGGCACCCTCAAAATACAGAATATATTCTCTGATTCCATTGATCGGATGGTAGCTCCATTCGGGGAACTTCGAACCATAAAAGCTACAGTCCCAGGAACTGAGGGGAGCTTTATTGGGACAGAAGGTAATCCTTCTCCCCTTGAAAGAATGGAAGAGAATTTACGAGCTCTATCTACCCGCAACTATATCCAAGAACACGTAACTTCTCACCTAGAATATACTTATACTGTCTACAGGTAAGTAGTTTTTCAAACTGCTTTTTTGCGAGTTCTTTGTGTCTTTGCTACTCGGTTAAGGACAAACGACACATTAGACTCTCTTTGAAAAACTGACATGGAAATTCCATCCCCATTTATGGCACAAATACCTCTTATCTACACGTAGCAAAGTGGTAAGGAAAAAATATACAGCTGAAAGCTGCTATCGCTCCTGCAGCAAATATATACTTGCGCTTTCATGGATTCCACATGCCCCAAGTAAAATCCCAATGTAAGCGCAACACTGTAATGTCACCCCTCTCCAAAACTAAAATGTCACCCCTAGGCCAAAAATAGGGGGTAATAAAGTTGGAGAGGATGTGGACCATGAAGGAAGTAAAGCGGCTCAGCGTGCTTGAGCAAGTGCAAAAA
>JAJFME010000033.1 GCA_021772375.1 Chlamydiota bacterium
TTTTTGCACTTGCTCAAGCACGCTGAGCCGCTTTACTTCCTTCATGGTCCACATCCTCTCCAACTTTATTACCCCCTATTTTTGGCCTAGGGGTGACATTTTAGTTTTGGAGAGGGGTGACATTACAGTGTTGCGCTTACACTAACCAATACTCCCTTTACCCAAATACAGTAACGCTATAGAATGAGTTCCCACAATTTATTTTCTTGGGATCCCACATGAAAGAAAAACTACTCACTATCCACAATGTCCATAAAACCTATTACCAAAAGAAAAAAACTCTGAAAAAAGCTGTTCAGGGTATCTCTTTTGAGATTTTTGAAGGGGAGATTTTTAGCCTTCTCGGTGCAAACGGAGCTGGAAAAACTACCCTCTCAGGGATCTTAGCAGGTCTTCACCCACCCACAAGTGGCGATGTGCAATGGAAAGGGAAATCCATCTACAAAAACATCCTTAACTATCGAGCCTCAGTTGGACTTTGTCCTCAAAAGCCCAATATTGATCCCGACCTCACGATTGAAGAGATGCTAGCCTTCGCAGCCCGCTGCTACGGAAAAAGTAAAAAAGAGGCAGAAAAACAGCGTGACCACCTCATTGATCTACTCGACTTAGGAAGTTATGCCAAATCCGTGGCCAAACACCTTTCAGGAGGCTACAAGCAGCGCTTTTTGATTGCACGCACGCTCGCTCACAATCCGCAACTTGTCATCCTCGATGAACCGACTGTCGGCCTCGATGCTCATGTGCGCAAGAACCTCTGGGCCATCATTTCAAGACTAAAAGAAGAAGGAGTCACTACCCTACTTACTACGCATTATTTAGAAGAGGCTGAAACCCTTTCTGATCGAGTCTGTTTCATCGACCGTGGTGAAGTGAAAGTGCTCGACACTCCAGAAAACCTCAACAAGCACTACAAAAAAGCTCATCTAGAAGATGTATTCCTTCACCTGATGGAACAGAGTAATAAGGCAGGAGAAGAAGAATGATCTGGCAGTTATTTTCACAACTCATGCGCAAAGACCTGCTCCAGTTCCGTCGGGCCTATAGAGGGAAATTCCTAGATACCTGTTTCCTCTTCTTCACCAATGTTATGGTTTTTGGCTACTTCATGCCACAACTCGGGGTCTCTTCTTCTTACGGAGCCTTCATATTAATCGGTGCAATTGCAAGCTTTGGGCTTTTCGATACAGTCTCCCAAGTAGCAGAGCTGATTTTTGACATAGAAGGAGATAAAACGATCAACTTCACCCTCTCCATGCCAGTACCCTGCTGGGTAGTGTTTGGACAGATTGCCATGAAGTGGGCTCTTAACAATCTACTACTCTGCATCCCCCTCTTTTTGGTTGGAAAACTTCTTCTTTGGAATCACTTTGATCTAAGCAAAATTAGTCTTTTCAAACTCATCCTCATGTATCCGACCATCTGCCTCTTTTTTGGAGCCTTCAGCCTCTGGCTTACAGGAACAATTCACAACCTCAAAAGCATCTCGAGCCTATTCCTCCGTTTCATTAATCCCCTTTTTATGTTTGGAGGATACTTCTTCTCTTGGGAGGCAAGTTTTGCTCTCTCTCCTATCATTGGATATCTTATCTTGATCAATCCGATGATCTACGTAATGGAAGGGATGCGATCCGCAGCACTTGGACAAGCAGGCTTTCTCCCCTTCTGGAACTGCTTCTTTGCTCTATGGGGATTTATCCTAGTCCTTGGAACCCACGCTATATCAAGTCTAAAAAAGAGGCTCGACTGCGTCTAACGCTATTGACTTCTAACGAGCCCTTGTTTACTCTCTCCAACTCTTGAAAAAACAAACCATCTAAACGAGGATTATTATGAATAACGTTATATCTGCTGTACTTTCCCCTATTGACGCCACACTTGACTATGGTGTCGAGTGTCTCGTAGACAATTACCTTCCTAAAACTACTGTAGGAAGAGCAACTGTTATATCCCAAGAGCATGTCTCTAAGCTCTTAAGTAAGGCAGAAACCAGCTCACAAACAGATGAAAGTGCCTTTAATCGATTGAAAACTGTACTAGCACCCAACAGCTTTTTGCAAACAACTAACATCATCAATACTAGAAAATTCTATGCATATGTCAGACAATCTCTAAACCAACAAACCGTCCTAAACAACACTGTTGGCAAGATTTGCGACTTTGCTAAAACTTCAGGACTTCATACAGAGCTAACTGGACAGGATGCACAGCATGCTCCTAACCTCTTTAAGCAACAAGTAACAAACCTCTTACCTCAAACTGAAGAAGCTGTCTCAGAGCTTACACAAGCAGATCTAGATAACTTCCAAAAAGCATCGCTCTGGAAGACAGGAGGAGGAATCCTTGTTCGCGCAGCCATTAGTGGAATTACAGCTGCCTTCATCTCTCCAAACAACTATGTTTGGGCTGCATGTACAGCTGCAACCCTTTATGCTTGGACTGTTCCACTGGCAGCAAACACGCAAAAAGAGCTCGAAGAAATGCTTCAAACTCCGCTGCAGCCTCAACATGACTACACACTTATCAATGACAAACAAGATGCTATTACTACTTTAGCGAAAAGAGTATTCCCTAAAGCACCTGATGAAAATCAGTCTTCATTTACAACAATGATTAGACAGGCTGTAGACCCAAGCTACGTTCCTCCTGCTCCTCCTGCTCCTCCTGAAAACACCAACACTTCCCCTGAAATCTCGAAAGAACAGGCAGATACACTACCACCAGCCTCCCCCTCTCCAGAAATAGTAGAGGTAGAGAGTGACGATCCTATCATTCTGCCTTTAACTCTTGAAAAGCAAATAGATTTAGCTACGCCTGGAACAGAAGAATTCCACTCACTAAATATAGCGCTCTATAAGGAAGCTCGTGAAGCAGCTAAAACAGATGCTGACAAGCTCCTTCCATGGCAGATGGAGATCACACACTGGGTAAAACTTGCCCATTTAGAAAACAAAACTCAAATAGAAATCGGTGAGTACTTAAATAACAAAGCAATTATTCCTAATAAGGAAAACAAGGCACTCAAACCTCTAAGACAGCTAGCTAACAAGCTATTCAAGGACTCATCTGCAGGAGACCATCTTTTGAAGAAGACTTCAGCTATTCCTACTACCCCCCCAAGAACACCCGTCCCTGCCCCTGTTCCTACCCCGGCTCTCGATCCCAAAACTGTGGAAAGAAAGGCTCGCGCTAAAGCAGCTATAGAACGTGCTGAACGAGCTGCAGCAGGAACCCCTGATTCAGAGGCTGGACGTGGTTCAGCCCAATCTCCAGAGCGTGTTGGCAAGAAAGAAGGCTAGACTTAGAAATAGGTCATGCTGACCATCTCATTTTTCTTGGGGCCGACGATGCGCCAGTTAAGATGGATGTAATGCTCGTCAAAGAGGACACTTCCGAAATAAGTGTCCTCTTTGCATTCATGGGGAGAAAGTGATTTTAGAAGGTTCTCTCCAATAGGAGTCAGGTGAAAAATAAAAACAGGATTTTCTAATCCAAATCGCAAATGCTCAAGTGAAATTCTGTTTTTTTGCGCATCAAAGCGCCAGCGGAAAACATTGGTAAATGCAACCTCAGAAGAGGCTTGCACCCCGCGCCATTTTCCTTTCTCAAAGAAGGTAATGACCTCGTCCCCATTTTCTTTAGTGATCACTTTTCCAGCGCCCTTACGTCTATCGTAAGAGGGAGGGATCTTTCGACAAGTTGAGGTGTACTCTAACCCAGAAACTTCTTTTAATCTTTTCCACAGCTTATGACTTGCCATACGATCTCCTCTCTTTCCTATCTGTATAAGCTATTTGACTTGTCTAGACAAGGTTGACAATTTCAATCGCCATGACAAGAACGATAATACAAGCAATGAACAAAAGAGCTAGGCGACTCATCCCCCATCCCATTTGTGTGGGCTTAAGACCTTTGTGGAAAAAGCCCACCCAAACAAGAGCTATTGGGATCAGCCCATTTAAAATAGCTTCTCCAATTCCCCCTGCGATGCCTAGAGCCTGATCAAAGATCTGTGGATAGATAGAAACAAGAACAAAGGGAGGAAAAAAGGTGAGAAAACAAAGCAAAATACGTCGCCATCCGTATCGATCTATCTTCATCCCATCAGCCAAAAAATCAACCATGGAAAATGAAACCCCAAGAAGAGAGGTCACAATCGCAAAGAAAGCAAACGCCTGGCCCATGCGAAAAATCCATACATTGCTTGTAGAGTGCTGCAAGGCTGCTGTGACCGGTTTTCCTGCTAGTAGAGCAGCAGTCATCTCCTCCTGTGGAATAATGCCAATGACTAGCCACTGCCAGATCAGATAGATCACAAGAGCGATCAGTGTTCCGATCACAATAGAGAGTTTCAGTGATCTTTTGTCTTTTTTGAAGTAGGTACAGAGCGAAGGGATTATATTGTGATACCCAAATGCACTGAAGAGAATCGGCATTGCAAAAAAGGCTGCCGGCCAGTCAAGTGTTGTAAACTTTTCTGTTTCAACTTTTGGGACTCCAAGAGCAATCAAAAGAATATAGCTACAGACAAGGCCCGTTATCAGGACAATATTCGCTCGATCAATCGTCTTTGCACCAAGACCTACAATCACAGCAAATAGGATGCCAAACAGGCTGTACCCTGCAACACCTGATAAAGCAAAACCAAAAATCTGCTCAAGCCCCCCTTTGAGCATAGGACCACCAGCTGCAAAGTAGGCTACTAGAAGACAGTAATACAAAAAGAGGAACATAGCACCTGTGAACCAGCGCCAGCGCTTCCCAAGAAAACGCCTTGTCATTGAAAGAAGATTACTTCCAACAGGCATCCAAAGGGTAGCCTCCATGAAGAGTAGTCCCGTACAGAGCATGATCGCCCAGGCAAGTACTGTGATCCCCATTGCAGGCCAAAAGCCAGCTTTGGCTGTCAGAAGGGGGATGCCCAACATGCCAGCTCCAACCGTAGTGCCTGCGATCAGAAGCGATCCGCTTAAAATTTTCTTAAACATAGAGCAGATAAGTATAGCATTCCGTATGATTTACAGCTAATGAGTGAAGTTGAAGTTCTCATAATAAAAGTCATTCTGAAATCCGCCAAAAGCGAAGTGATCGGCTGGGAGGATGGGGTTCTCAAAGTACGGCTCAATGCTGTCGCTGAAAAAGGGAGCGCCAATGACGTGCTCATCAAAGTTCTAGCAAAACACTACAAACTCCCCAAATCCCATTTCACGCTGACCAAAGGACAGAAATCCCGTCTTAAAACGATACAAATGGAAAAAAGTAGAAAATTCCAAGAAAAAGAATCGTAGGCCCTAAGGCAAAAAGAAAGAGGTTCCAAGGTGAAACACCTTTGTGAAAATAAGGGCGAAGAAGAGCTTGCCCTGCTGGATTGGGTGCATGGGCTATGACAGTTAGTCCTCCCCCAGCAATAAGACCGCTAACAAGAGCATATTCAACAGTAGGCTTCAGATCATCTAAAAGACAAGCAAGATAGGCTACAGTTGAGTTCTCATTAAAAGCTGTAAGCACTGTCCCAGATAGCATCATCTCTCCATAATTGAGATCCCCAAGAAGCTGCTCAATCCACCATCCCTGTAACCCTCCGTGAATTACTAGACCAGCCAGGAAGAGCCCAACCATTAAAGGAGCTTTAAGGTTCAATCTGTACTGATGCATCCGGGTCGCTTGGTGAAAGCCTAAAAAAAGAAGATAGCTCCCAACAAAGACCGGTGGGTAGTGGGCCATCATGATCGTCCATGTGAGGAAAGCCAAGTGAACAAGACTAATCCAAACAGGAACAGGTCCCTTATGAGCATCCGACTCTAAGGCCTTCTCTTCTTTTTTCCGAATAGCCTTTAGCTTACTGAAATCTTTTCGAAGAAAAAGGAAGTAGAGGAAGTTAACGATTACGATCCCAACGAGGACTCTCCACCCAAATCGGGCAAAGAAATCTTGCAGATCCCAATTCCAACAACGTGAAAGAATCAAAGCAGGTGGTGCTGCGAAGTTGGTAAGCACCCCTCCTACAGAGAAATTGACAAACATCAATCCCAGAGTTCCATAAGCAAGTTTTTTAGAAGGGCCATGCATGTAGATCTTTTGCTTGAGCAAAAGAGCTGCTATCGTCATTGCAGCAGCCTCTGTAATGACCGAACCCATAATCGGACCAATTGTCAAGATAACTAGCCACCAAGCCTCTGGAGTGTCTCCAAAAAACTTCCCAATGGCATGCACTCCTTTTTCTGCGAGTTTGATGATTGGACGAGTTGATGCTAGGCTCATGACAACGACTACAAAAAAGGGCTCTACATAAGTTCGAGAGTCGAGATAAGAGAGGACGTCACCCCATCCATAAAAACTTGTAATTACTATGATAAGAGGAATTACCCAAAGACCAAAGACAACCTCAATCTCCCCTAAAAAGTGGAGGATTTCGGCTAAAATACTCACCTTTTTTTGTGGGTCTTTTGTCTTGCCAGCATGCTTTTTAGCTATCTTATTTGCTAAAGAGACAAAATGATGGGCTAGAAGCGTGTGTGTGATCGCTGCAACAAAAATAAGAAGGGTGATAATACGAAATGGAGTTGCTGCCTGAAGCTCTGATGACAAAATCTGTTGTAGGCTTGCTCCAAACATCTCACACCACCTCTTCTATTTTACAGATGAGAGCGCCCCTCTCCTGCATAAGAGCAAGAGCTTTACTCTCATCATCGGGATGAAGATTGATTGCTCTACACCCGTCTACAACCACAGTCACTTTAAAACCTAGCTCAAGCGCATCAAGGACTGAGTAGAGAACGCAATAGTCTGTAGCAACACCTACAACTACAATCTCATTAATTTCGTGACTTCTTAAGTAGTCTTCAAGCCCTGTTTTCCGCTCTTTTGCATTATCAAAAAAAGCGCTATAGCTATCAATCTTTCGATCTAGTCCCTTATAAAACACGTGGCCAATTTTTTCCTCATTAAGCCCTTCTGCAAAATTAGCCCCCTTTGTGTCCTGTACGCAGTGGACAGGCCAGAGCACTTGCTCCGCACCTTCTATTTCGATTAAATCCCCCACGTTCTTACCCAGATGATTGGAAGCAAAACTTACATGATCTTTTGGATGCCAGTCTTTTGTTGCTAAAATAAATGAGAATTTGTCCATCAAAGCATTGATTACAGGAACTAATTCATCCGCTCTATCAGTAGCAAGAGGGCCACCTGGTAGAAAGTCTTTTTGTAAATCAACAATCAGAAGAGCTCTCATTTTTTTCGGATCCCCTCAATCGTATCGAGCTTGTATTGGAAAAGATCTTTTTCAATCCCTGTAAAAAATGGCTGAGGGTTTAGAAAACGGCGCAGACTTAAGTCAAATTTATCGAGCTCTTCGTAAGTTTTAGATCGCATTTCCTCTATTGAAGGATGCTTATAGACACTTTTCCCCTTAGAGAGCATCGGTACAAGAAGGTCGCGGTGGTCCCACTCTTTTTTCACCTGCATTGTAGCCCCTGGATCAGTATGGTGGACAATCGTTTCACCCGGGCCCATTTTTTCGTCGTAGAGCATGTCGGCAATATATCCATTTTTGTCGAAGTAGCGACGGACTTGCGAAATCCCGGGATTTGTTGTTTTAATCACCTGCTCAGAAATTTTCAGCCGGTACTGCCATTTTCCAGCCTCGTCCTGAATCGCGCAAAGTTTATACACACCATCTAGTGCAGGTTGGTCCTTTGCTGTTACAAGATTTGTTCCCACTCCCCAAAGAGAGATCTTTGCCCCTTGATGCTTGAGATCTGCAATCAGCTGTTCACTCAACTCATTTGTTGCCATAATCTTTGTTTCATTAAACCCCGCTGCATCGAGCTTTTTTCTTACAGAGCAGCTGAGCTTATGCAAATCCCCAGAGTCAAGACGAACAGCAAGAAGTTTACACCCTTGCTCTTTAGCCACCTCCATCGCCTTCTCCACTCCTTTAAGGGTGTCATATGTATCGATCAAGAAGATGCAGTTATCAGGAAGAGTCTTTGCAAACATTTGAAATGCCTTTCTCTCTTCTTCAAACGTCATGATCCAACTATGGGCCTGTGTTCCCATCACTGGAATACCAAAGAGTTTTCCAGCTAATACATTGGAGGTTGAATGACACCCTCCAATAAATGCTGCTCTAGACGCTGCGATAGCGCCGTCAACCCCTTGAGCACGCCTGAGGCCAAATTCAACAACATGGTCTCCTTTAGCCGCAAAGGCAACCCGAGAGGCTTTCGTCGCAATAAGAGTCTGGAAATTGACAATGTTTAAAAGAGCTGATTCCATAATCTGCGCCTGGATGATCGGTCCCTTCACTCTCAATAAAGGCTCATAAGGAAAAACAGGGGTTCCCTCTTCCATTGCATCAACATCCAATGTGATTTTGAAATCTCTTAGATAGTCAATAAATCCCGATTCAAATAATGGGGTACCAGCTGGTGTCTTCAACCCAGCTAAATAAGCTAAGTCTTCTTCTTCGAAGTGAAAGTTTTCGATAAACTCAATTGCTACTTCTATCCCAGCACAGATTGCAAACCCACCTTGAAATGGATGTTTCCGAAAAAAAAGCTGAAAGACCGCTTCTCGATCTGCCAATCCATTTTTCCAATAGGCATACGCCATGGTCAGCTCATACAAGTCTGTCAATAAGCTCAAAGAGTCGCTGTATACCGTTTTAAGAAGCTTGCTTGTCGCCATATTCCTTCAGAATTTTTTTCTTACGCAATTGGAGGTCATCAATCTGATCTTGGATCTCTTGGATCTTCTGTTTATCTTCAGAAGCCCGGTCCCATGCACGACGCGCATCGAGATAGTTCTCATTCTGAAACTGCCAGCGCATAGCGTTATTCGTATTTCTTCGAGCATTCGATCGATACTTATCCTGCAAATCCTCCAGCTGCTCTATCTGCTGGTCAATTTGTTTTACTTCTTCCTTCCAGTCAGTCGTAGCGATCAAGGACAAAAAGATCAAACCTAATTTTATTAGCATATTTGCAGAGCTTATCAAACAACTAATATAAACCCAAATTTCTCTTGATTGCTCCTAGGAAAATCGCTAGAATCTGACAAAATGAAAAAGTGCTTACTTATCGCCTTATTTCTTCTATTTTGTTCTATCGCCCATCCCAAAGGGACCTTAAAGGAGCGCTTAGTTAAATCAACCCCCGGTGACTACATTGTCACAGAGCAAGGCAATGCCTACTCTCTGCTCCTTGTCCGCTCAATCGATAAAAAACGACTAGTGCTAGAAGAAATCTCTATAGAAAGGAGCAAGGTCGATTTAAAAAAACTTTCGTGGAAAAACTGGGTAGAAAAAAAAGCCCCTGGAGCAGGCTCTTGGACCGCAATGTGCATCGATTTGGAAAAGAATACCCTCTCTCAATGCTTTTCCTATCTTGAAAATCAATGGCTCTTCATTGACAAGTCTGACTACTTCCTTGGCCAACTATTCACCTTACAGCTAAAACCTACTCGCGACAATGAAAGAAAACGAATTGGTCCAGCCCCAATGCCCGGAGAAATAGACAGACGCAAACTCTGGAAGCCTCAGCATGTCCTCGAAGGGAAAAAGAATAAAAAAGCCGAGTACGAAGTGCTCCGCAGTACATGGCCCAGTGATAAAACAAAGCTTGCCGGCTGTATTATCGAACTCTATCTCGATGCAAGCCGCCCCGACTTCCCCTTCCCTTATTGGATGGAAGTACAAAGCCCTCATTATACGTTTAAACTACGTACAATTGACTCTGGTTCTGGGATGAAATCCCCGATGCGTTCTTTAAAATAACTGTCCAGATTTTGTTAAATAGCGCCAGTTATGAACAAAGTATCCACACTCTCTCATCTCCCTGGGAATCGCCCCTATGAAGCCTCTATGGACTCATAGAGAGCCATTCTTTAAGACGCTGAAAATCAATCTCTTAAGAAGACTCTTAATCAAAATCTAAAAAAGAGCTTAAGAGTTTCTTAATAAAAACATTCTTCTCTTTTACAGTGCTTTTTCCACAAGTTGTGAACAAGTTTCCCACACAAAAAAAAACTGATAAAGTTAGTGATCTTATTTATTGAAATAGACGTGCTTTACTTGCAGAGCAGAAGATAGTAAAGAAGCTCTATCTGCTAAAAATGGATTAAGAGGAGGTCCCCACCCGCTAGGGGTGAAATATTTTTTTCTCATCAAAGAAACGGCTTCCGCATGCTCTTCTCCAAAAGCTTTGACCGCCTGGATGAGCATGTCATGCCTTTCAATAAGTGCTTTCCCTTCTGCAGAATGCTGTTTTAAATAACAAGTTGTCTGGTGTGCAGTTTTTGAAAACTCTATGATTTCTTTTTCTAGAGTCTGTCCCACTCGATCTATCAACATTCATAAATTCTTTATTTTTAACAGAGGGTACATTTTAACAACGACAAAACAAAAAACATATATACAAAAAAAGACTTCACTCGAAAAGTGAAGTCTTTTTAAATAAAAACTTTTAGAAAGAATTAGACTTTTGTGATGTATCCTTCCAGCTCTTTTACGTAATCATTACAAGATGTTGTTCCTACACTCCCCACCCACTTATTTGATGTTAAAAATTGTTCGTTAATTCTCTTTACAGCATCGGTAAAGCAAGCTTCAATACGAACTGCGAACTTACCACCCACTTTGATTGTGTCATTCCCGTGTCTCATCTCTTTAAGCAACTCAACAGCCTCTTTCAGCTGAGGAACTAACAGACTTAGAATTAACTCATACTGCCCTTTGCACTTCTGCGCTGTTGCTTCTAATCCTTGGGAGATCAGATACCCAGCCTCTTCTCTCTCTTCGACCACAAGAGCTCGGACTCTTTCCTTTAAAGAGAACGCAAGAGAAACTCCATTCTTTGCAAGATATTGAAGCGTATAAGTCTTGTCTTTTCCATCTAGATCAAAAAGTTGCATCTCCTTGTTTAAAACTGAAGAATAGCTCGATTCATTAAAAATTGTAGTCATTGACTGGCTCCTTGTTTTTCAAAGAAGAAGTTTACAGCTCCCCCTCTTTTCACTCCACCTCTTTGTTTTCAATTCCAATCCTGCTAACATGCCCCTATGAAAGAGATTCATTTTGAAGATAAAATTTACCAAGTTTCATTTGCAGCAATGCCTGACACCCTGAAAGAAAGACTTTCAGAAGAAGAGTTAAAGCAGTATCTATCTCTTCTCGAGCAAGTGCAAATCAAGCCACGCGCCATCTATAAAGAAATAAAGACCTTCTGCAAGGAATACCCCGATGTGCCAGAAGTAATTAACCTTCTTACATTCGCCCACATCCAAAATCATAGAATTGTTGAAGCTGAGCAATTGATTGAACAGACTTTTCTTAAATATCCAGAGTATCTCTTTGCTCGGATCAATTATGCTGATCAATGCATCCGAAAAAAGAAGCTAGCAAAGGTCCCTGAAATTTTCCCTACGCTTGACTTAGAAAAACTATATCCAGGAAAAACTACCTACCACACAAGTGAGTTCCGCGGCTTTCTGATTATGGCCACCTATTACCAAATGGCTCTGAAGAATAGAGAACTGGCTCTTCACTACTTTGCGGCTGTAAAGAATTTAGAGCCCGATAATCCGAGCGTGATCTATCTTGAGAAAAAGCTATTTAATCAATCTCTTCTCAGCCGATTTCTTCAACGCGTAAAAGTGAAATCGTAGCCATCTCTCCATTGAGATCCCACTCTTTTCCTTCATTAGGTCCAAACTTAATTTCTACACCAAGCACCTCATTCATAATGAGATCTCGATGCGTTTGAAAGGCCTGTTTCACTCTCTCAGTTGTTTGCATAGAGATCTCAACACGATCAACTACATCAAAGCCATTGTCACGACGCATGGTGTTAATTTTGTTGATGATTTCGCGTGCGATCCCTTCCAAGAGAAGTTCTTCATTGAGCTTTGTATCAAGAGCCACTGTGATCCCCTCTTCTGATCTTGCGATGAGCCCTTCACGCACCTCTCTCTCTACAGCCACATCTTCTGGTGTAAGAGTGAATGACTCCCCTTCGATCGTTACAGCAAGAGAATCACCATTCAGTAGAGTTGTCATCTGATTTTGATCAAAATCTGCAATCACTGCTTGTGCAGCCCGCATCTTAGGGCCCACTTTTTTCCCAAGGACACGGAAATTCGGTTTGCAAGAGAGTTTCACAAATTGACCCTCATCGTCCGAGAAGGCCACTGTATGGACGTTCAACTCTTCTGCGATGAGTCTCTCTTGTCTCTTCAGAGCCTCTAACTGCGTTGCATCTGCTGTGATCACGTGAGCCTGCTTCAATGGTTGGCGCACTTTGAGCTTTTGTTCTTTTCGCAAGGCGTGAGCATTGCTCACAACAACTTGGGTAGCTTCCATCTCCTGCTCTAAGCACTGATCTCGCAAAGAGTCATCTACTTTAGGATAGTCACATAGGTGTACTGACTCCGGGTCGCTTTGTTTTCGGAGCTGGAGATAAATAGCCTCTGCAATGAATGGAACAAAGGGAGCTATTACTTTAGAAAGGGTGAAGAGGACCGTGTAGAGCGTCCCAAATGCCTCTTGTCGATCAGGTGTATCAATATCTGCCCAAAATCGGGTACGGCATCGACGGATATACCAGTTTGTCAACGATTCAATAAATTCGACAAATGGAGATACTGCATGGTTAAGCTCGTATCGATCCATTGCATTTGTAACATCCCCTACTAGCTTTTGAAGGCGGGAAAGGATCCATCTATCAATATCAGCAGCTGGTTTAGCAAATTTCTCCTCTGGCTTCCAGTTGTAGATATTGGCATAGGTTGATAAGAAAACGTTAGCATTCCAAAGAGGGATTAGAACTTGGCGAATCACCTGTTCTACCCCTTTTTCAGAAAAGCGCAAGTCAGAGGCTGCAACTGCAGGGCTACTCAATAGAAATAGCCGAATCGCATCTGCCCCATACTCATCGATCACTTTTTTGGGGTCAGGATAATTCTTCAAACGCTTGGACATCTTATTGCCATCTTCAGCAAGGATGATCCCATTCACGATCACATTTTTGAATGCAGGTTTACCAAAAAGAGCTGACGCTAAGACATGAAGTGTATAGAACCACCCCCTTGTCTGATCCAACCCTTCTGCAATAAAGTCCGCTGGAAATGTCTCGAGAGTCTTTTCTTCATTTTCAAATGGATAGTGGTTTTGTGCATAGGGCATAGAGCCCGATTCAAACCAACAATCAAAGACCTCTGGAATCCTTTTGAAGGTTTTGCCATTCTCTTCGAATGAGAGCTGATCAATGAAGTGCCTGTGCAAATCAACGACCTTAGTACCTGTTCGCCTCTCAAGCTCAGCGACACTCCCTATGACAAGAACCTCTCCATCTTCACTACGCCAAATTGGGATCGGTGTCCCCCAGTAGCGGTTGCGAGAAACAGCCCAATCGCGTGCATTTTCTAGCCACTTCCCAAAACGTCCCTCTTTGATATGGTCTGGGACCCAATGAATCTGTTTGTTGTTCTCAAGAAGTTGATCCTTGATCTTTTCAACAGCAATGAACCAGGTGCGTACAGCACGGTAGATCAAAGGGGTATCTGAGCGCCAACAGAATGGGTACCGGTGACGGATCTGTGTGTGAAGAAAAACTCGATTTTTCTCTTTGAGCATTTTGATGATCTCTTTGTCAGCATCCTTGACAAATAGCCCTTCAAAATCCCCCACCTCTTTGGTGAACTTTCCATTGTGATCAACTGGACAGACGATTTCGATTTCAGCCTTAGCACAAGCAAAGAAGTCTACCTCACCAAAAGCTGGCGCCATATGTACAATGCCCGTTCCATCTTCTGTTGAGACGAAATCATCCACAAGAACCTGAAAAGCACGCTCTTGCTTTCTATGAGCAAAGTAAGGGAACAGGGGCTCGTAGTGCTTACCTCCTAAAGAACTCCCTTTCATCTTTTCAATAACTTCATACCCTTCAGGGTCTTTGAAATGGGCTGCTACTCGCTTTTCAGCAAGGATGTAACAAAGATCACTTCCCTTCGGCTTGATCTTCACATAGTCAACATCAGGCCCAACAGCCACGGCTAGATTTGAAGGCAATGTCCAAGGCGTCGTCGTCCAAGCAAGCAAGACCGTATTGGGATCCCCACTAAGGGGAAAAGTCACTGTAAGAGAAGGGTCATCGACATCTTGGTAATTGAGATTTGCTTCAAAATTAGAAAGAGGGGTTCCCAGCTTTGCGGAAAAAGGCATCACCTTGAACCCTTCATAAACAAGGCCTTTCGCATACAACTGAGAAAAAGCCCACCAGACCGACTCCATGAAAGAGGGATCCATCGTACGATAAGTCTGATCAAAATCAACCCAGCGCCCCATTCGGGTCACCGTCTCCTTCCACTCTTCCGTATAGCGAAGGACGATGCTACGACACTCTTCATTAAACTTATCGATCCCAAAAGCCTCGATCTCGGGTCCGCCGGAGAGCTCCTTCGCCTTCTCAATCTCATTTTCTACAGGAAGCCCGTGACAGTCCCATCCAAACCGACGCGGAACATAATATCCCTGCATGCTCTTGAAACGAGGGACTACGTCCTTAATCGTTCCTGCGAGTAAATGTCCATAATGAGGCAAACCCGTTGCAAATGGAGGACCATCATAAAAAGAAAAATATGGAGCCTCTTTGCGCTCTTCTAGGGACTTCTGAAAAACCCCTTTGTTCTTCCAAAACTCTAAAATCCGCTCTTCGCGACTTGGAAAAGACTCTTTCTGATCTATCTTAAACATACACCTCAAAAGGAACTCGACATTGAATGTTAATTTCTTATAAAATAAGCCCCCAGTATAGGAAGGGGGAGGTTTAAGATAAACCTCTAACTATAACAGACTGGTTTCCAGGTACTTATCCAACCTCTTCTCTATGGACAAAAAATCAAGAATTTGTTACTATAACTATGGGGGTGAACCGGTTTCGACTTGGCAATAAAACATTAGTGGCATGCAGAGGATGTCAGTTGGCCTCTCAAAAAAACTGACAAACCAACAAACGGCAAAAACACTGTCGCTGTTGATTTCACACCTGTTGCTGAAATCAACGAACTTGCTGCTTAAGACCTAACCGTCTTAATAGCTCGGTGACCTAGAGAGTACCAGGCTCTCTAGACTCACTGTTAATTTTCCTGGTATGAATCTTTTTGTTCGGCCTTTTGAAAAAATGATTCGAGACTTAAAAGGGCGAGTCGCTTCCCAGTGGGGCGCCTTCCATCAGAAGCGACTGCTAAAACTGAAGGCGATAAGCATGTAGGCATTAATGCAGAGTTGGCTAAGGACGAGAGTTCGAATCTCTCCACCTCCAAAATGAAAAAGCCGGAAAGATTCCGGCTTTTTTATTCTTCTGAATCCCCTTTCAAATATTTGGCGAACGCTCGATCAAAATCAGAGATGTATTCTAGATTTTGCTGAATCCGGTACTTCTCATATTCCTCGGTCGCTTTAGCAATTGCCATTTCATGTGAAATTTTCCCAGCATTTCGCAGGATCTGCTGATCGTTAAAGTTGAGAAATTTTTCCATTTGCTTTAGCCAATCTTTCATTGTCATTATTTGCTGCTTCAAAGCTCGTAATTCAGCAAAATCAATGAACATTGTTACTAACAAATTTAATTTAGAAACTTCTGACTGATTTAAGTAATTCTTAGCTACCAATACATCACTTTTTAAAATTTTGCCCTTGGGGGAATTCTTCCATGTTGTTAATCCCATAAACGGCTGCTCACTATTTGCTCGTGTATAAATGAGCTCTGCGGCGGTTTGACCAGTAGTAGCAAAGTGCAGTTGATTCTGAACAATTCGATAAAATAATTGAGTCTCTTCACTGTTGCATCTATAATCGCTACTGCACTGTTCAAAAACATCCGCGATTTTTTGATAGGCTCTTCGCTCACTTGCGCGAATTTCTCGGATCTTTTCAAGTAACTCATCAAAGTAGTCCTTGCCAAAAGGACGACCATTTTTGAGCATGTGATCATTAAGGACGAATCCCTTAACAATATATTCTCGCAACGTATTTGTAGCCCATATGCGGAAATGTGTAGCTTTTATTGAATTTACACGATAACCGACAGCTATGGCTGCATCTAGGTTGTAAACATCTATGGTTCGGGTAACTTGGCGAGCTCCTTCAGTTTGAACTGTTTCCATTTTGGAAATAGTTGCCTCTTCATTTAGCTCTCCGGAGATGTAGATATTTTTGAGATGTTTGGAAATAGCCGGGATTTTTACTCCAAATAATTCAGCCATAGTTTTTTGAGTCATCCAAAATGTATCATTAGCAAAAAAAACATCTGCCGTGACCTTTCCATCAGAAGCAGTATAAATAACAGTTGTCTTTTCGCTATTTAATTCTGCATCTTTAATTATTTCAGAGTTTTGATTGCCTTCTGATGGAGTTTTATTTTTATCCTCCTTTTGTTCAGCTAAAATCTGGTCCCCTTTTCTATCCATGAAACCTTCCCTCTTTTATTCTCAAAAGAAAAGATGATAGCAAAGTAGAGTAATTTTCCCAGTTAAAAGTTCTGAACATGTCTCTCCACCTCCAATAGGGCTGGTCATAAGACCAACCCTTTTTTATTTGGAGTAGAGATTTGAACCCCCACATTAGCAAAAGCCTGAAGTGACTCGAATGGCAAGAGTCCTTGCTTGTCAGACCAGGAATTAGAGGTTTTTCACTAGGAGAACCCTTGAAGGGTGGAGCAAACTTGCAAAGTTTGCGAAGGGCGAAAATAGGCTCCCGGGAGAAAAGATCAGTATCTGCATCCTTTCCCTACGCAACTCTTTATCACTAGTCACAGGCGTCTTACTATAATATACTTTCATAACTTTGTGGAATTTCGTTGCTTCAAGCTCGTATTTCCAGGAAAATAGAGTCTAAGGAAACAATATAGCTATGAACTTACTCCGCAGATCTTGAGATCGCACTACTAATCGCAAAAATCCGACGTCTGTACGAATCTCTCCACCTCCAATTATTTCCATAATATATTCATTTACAATGATTTATGTATAACATTCCCCTTACTAGGAAGTTCCTGACCTCCTAGTACTTCCGTGTTAGATTCCTAGTTAAAATTGAAAATCTAGGATACTAAATGCTCAGAGAATTTCTTAGCCAAAACGAGGTGTGTTGCATAACTCGCTCCTAGCAAGCTGCCTAGTGAGATAGTTGCAGGATGTCGTCCTTTTTCAGGCCGATTCCCTTTCATCGACCATCTTGTTGATGATCATTCCTTTTATCATCACTTCTTTCTTGATCCTTTC
>JAJFME010000034.1 GCA_021772375.1 Chlamydiota bacterium
TTTTTGCACTTGCTCAAGCACGCTGAGCCGCTTTACTTCCTTCATGGTCCACATCCTCTCCAACTTTATTACCCCCTATTTTTGGCCTAGGGGTGACATTTTAGTTTTGGAGAGGGGTGACATTACAGTGTTGCGCTTACAAGACGTATTTTTTTGTTGAGAAATATCCCCTTCCGCACTACCCTCCGGCCATGCGCTATGTAATTTGTTTTATTCTCTTTTCTGTAGGTCTCATTGCCACTCCTCCAAAGATTATTGTCTTTGATTATGGAGGCCTTGTTGCTGACGTGGAGAGGCGCCCTTTAATTGAATTTCTCTCAGACAGTTTAGAGATCCCGTATCGGAAAGTGAAAAAAGATTTCTCTTCAGAGAAACTCTACAAGGCC
This sequence comes from Chlamydiota bacterium, assembly GCA_021772375.1. GTDB lineage: Bacteria > Chlamydiota > Chlamydiia > Chlamydiales > Rhabdochlamydiaceae > Sacchariniichlamydia. The sequence goes on from JAJFME010000034.1 coordinate 387, forward strand.
TTTGAAAAGCCAAATGGGTTTTGGGAGCTCTATGCAGAAAAAACTCTGCCTAAAGCTTGGTTTGAGACACTAAGCCAACATAAGCATCAGATTGTGCGACCTACTCCAGGCATCTATGACTTGATCATTCAAATCAAACAAATGGGTTTTCAAGTAGCCCTTCTCTCAAACACAAGCAAATATAGAGCGAAGTTCCTGGAATCAGAAGGGGGATATGACCTATTCGACCCCATCCTTCTATCCTGTTATTTAGGGGTACGCAAACCAAACCCTGAAATCTACAAGAAGATGCTCAAGCAGATCCGCTGGAGCGCAGAAGAGTGTCTTTTTATTGATAATCAACCAAGGAACGTCGCAGCTGCAAAAGCACTTGGGATCGACGGAATAGTCTTTGAGTCGGTTGATCAGTTGATCGCAGAGTTGGAAAGCCGTGAAATCTCCATCCGGAAGACCTCTTTAGGAGAGACTTTCTGAACATTTGGAAAAGGACCTTTCCCATCCCCAAAGATCATTTTTTCCTCTAATGGGTCCCAAAACGGGTCCACTTGTTTGTAGCTGTATTTACGAACGAAGTCCCCCTCTTGCTGCATTAGAGCCTCCCAATCCCTCTCCCAGTGATGCCCCCAAGAGCGCACCTTACTGAGCATCTCTTCTTGTGTACGTACCCAGCTATAGTGATGGATAATGGGCTTACCGTTCAAAGAAAACTGCCCTTTTTTTCTCTCTTTTACTCGAGCAAACATTCCCATACGCTCATCTTGATTCATGATGAGTTCGGTGGAAAGAAGATCTTTTCTAATTAAAAGTGCTCCATCAGGAGTGGTGGTTGCACAATTCGATGCTGTTTTAAAATACCAATAGACGGCAAAGCGAAGAGCTGCGAACTCCTCGAAATTTACTTTGCGCAAATCCTCTGAAACAATTTCATCCACGTCGAGAAAAAGAACATATTCTATCTCAGAGCCTAGAAAATAAGAGGCAATGAGCCTGGCACTATTGTGCCAGTGGAGTGACCAAAAAGGGCTCCCTGGAACGAGTTTTGAAGGGGTCCCATACACCTCCTCTTCACTATAGGCGAATTCAACAAAATCGACTCCAGGGTACTTCTGATAAATTTTTTTCAGAAGTTCTGGATCTTCTTTTCTTCCATTATAGAGATGGTCACAAACCGGAATTACAATCTGATCAGAAAATACTCTAGCACGAGAAATACACTTATCCAAAAAGCGTAAATCGTGCGTACAGAAATTAATGACCGTAGCTATCCTAGTCATACAACAGGTACTTCTTCCGCTTTTCTAGAAAGTTTTTCCGTTCTTCTTTGTCATAGCCGATCAATTTCCAAGCGACATATTTTTCCTTTTCAATCATCTCAAGAACGTCAGCATTCCCATTCACTTTACAAAATAAGCTCTTCTGCAACTTAGTCAACTGCTCTAGTTTTGCCTGAAATTGCTTTGGATAGAGTGATTTGAGTATCCCGATCAACATATACTGAACCGAAAGGGGGGAGTACTTGTGCACATCTGTAATCATAATTTTTACTCCATGACATAGCTCATCTTTGAACTTTCCATAAAAGGGCTTGTAGTGGAAGGGAATAAATTTTACACCTGGCAACTGTTGCGCATTGAGCTTCAAGACTAACTCGTTACTATTAATCCAAGGAGCGCCGATCACTTTAAATGGAAGTGTGTAGCCAATCCCAATATTCACAACACCAATCGCGCCTAGGATCCCCGTCGAAGCATAGTATAGCGGGGTATCCGCCTCCGGAATATAAGGACTTGTTGGAATCCAAGAAAGACCCGTCTCTTTATAAGTCATATCTCTTTTCCAACCGCGCATTGCAACTACATGCAGTTGGCAGCCAATCTTGTATTCTTCATTGAAGAAGCTGGCAAGCTCTCCTACTGTCATCCCATGACAGTAGGGAACATTGACATAGCCCATAAAAGAGCGCCATTTTTCTTGAAGCATCGGTCCATCGACGACAAGACCGCCCATTGGGTTTGGTCTATCAAGCACTACAACTGGAATTTTGTGCTTTGCAGCCTCTTCCATTGCATAGAAGAGAGTAGAAATATAGGTATAGGAGCGACATCCGATCTCTTGGATATCGTAGACGAGAACATCGATCCCTTTCAGCATCTCAAGTGTGGGGCGTTTCGTCTCCCCGTGCAGGCTATAGATGCGCAAGCCATCTTTGTCTTTTTCATTTTTAGTCTTCACTGCAGCTGCAAAAGAGCCTGCAATCCCGTGTTCAGGAGAAAATAGAGCTGTAAGCTTTGTTTTTGCTTTGAAGAGCTCGATCGTAGATGATAAATCACTATCGACTCCCGTATGATTAGTGATGAGCCCCACTTTCTTATTTCTGAAAAGAGATGCATACTCTTCTTCAAAAACGGAATCAACCCCTATTTGAACAGGAGCTGCGGAGAGAGAAAATATAAGAAAAAATGATCCAATCAGTTTTTTCATTTAGCCCCTATTCTTTCCTTTAACCACATCGCCCCTTGTTCATAAGAGTCATTTTGGGTATAAAAGCGGATAACTTTAACTTGCTTTTCGAAAGACACGTATGCACCTCTTTGCTAGTAATCAAGCCCTTTTTTCAGCTTATTTTCAAGCCGATTTTTTCGGTAAGCTCATCTTTTTTTCTCTTTTTTTCATCTCTATCGTCTGCTGGATCGTGCTAATTCACAAAACACTGCAAGTAAAAAAGGCAAAAAAACTTGCTCTAGCATTCGAAACGACATTTAAAAACAACCGAGAACAACTGCTAAATCTCTCGATAAACACAAAAAAGCAGCCGCATCCATTCGCAGAAATTTTTCAAGCATTGAAGCAAAAAACATTAGAAATCCTGAATAAAAACCACTTTTTTGCCGAGGAAAAGGAAAATATCTTCCTAACTCGCAGCGACCTGGAACTCGTTGAATCCCACGTTCTTACAACTATATCCTCTGAGAGTAAACGACTAGAGAAGAACCTCTTTATCCTCTCCACAATCACAACTTTGGCTCCCTTCCTGGGACTACTCGGAACTGTTTGGGGTATTTTGACCACTTTCTCAGAATTACAAGCTGGCGCAAATGCCTCTTCCAACTCTGCTATTCTTGGTGGACTTTCAACAGCACTGGCAACAACGGTATTGGGACTTGTGATCGCCATCCCCGCTCTGATCGCTCACAACTGGCTACGTAATTCATTCAAGTATTTTACTTCCGACATGGAAGACTTCCTCTACAAGCTCCTTTCCACTGTCGAGCTCCAATACCGCAAGCCACTATGATTGGATTGGGATAAAAACCTGGTAATTTTGCATGCGCCAAAGACGACTTACTCCCCTCTCTGCAACTGAAGGTAGCGCGATCGATCTCACGCCTCTTATCGATGTTGTATTCGTGGTTTTGATCATGTTTATCTTGGCCGCCCCCATGCTAGAACTCGACAAAGTAAAACTTGCTCAGGCTCCTTCACGAGAGCAAGCTGACACAACGAGCATGAGCAGCCTGTCCATCCACGTACATGATGATAACACGGTGTGGATCAACAAAAGAGCCATTGATTCCCAAAATTTAGGCGCTATTCTCAAAGCTATCCACCAGAAAGATCCAAAACTACGTCCGCAACTATTTCATGATCAAAAGGCTTTTTTTGGGACATACCAGATGGTAAAAAATGCAGTTGAAGAGGCCGGCTTCGAGGAACTCGATGTCGTCCTCGCCCCTTCAAAATGAAACGAATTAGTTATTACGTCGTTGGCGTCCATATTTTTATTTTTCTCTGGATGGCACTTTGGATGCCAGCCAAAAAGGTTCAAAAGCAACCTTTACAAGTTCGAACAGTGATACAGGCTCCTGAGCTTAAGAAGACAGCTGCCACCACACAAATGGTTTCCGCTTCGAAACCAAAACCCACTCTGCAGAAGCCCAAACCTAAAAAAGTAGCTACAAAAAAGAAAGCCCCGATCAAACGAGTCCCTGTAAAATCAACTCCGGCCAAAGCTAGACCTGTGAAAAAAAAACCAGCTATCCCTGATAATTTAATGCAAGAGCTGCAAGAAAGCATTGCTAAAATTGAGAAAAACAGCCATAAAGAGAGTCCCAAGAAAACACTGCAAGCGCCCAAAAGAATCTCTGATCTAAAAGTCGATCAAGAGATATCTGGCGAGGAAAGTGTCTTTACGGCTGCTCTAGTGCAGCGTCTGCAAAGCACACTCGATCTCCCAGAAAAAGGCGCTGTAAAAGTTGAGTTGACGCTAAAATCCGATGGAACTTTTGCTCAGATGCGAGTTCTAGAGAGTAAGAGCGAAAGGAATCAGAAATTTTTGGAACAAGAGCTTCCTACACTGAAATTTCCAACGTTTAGCGGCCATCTTAAAAATGAGAAGGAACATGCATTTGTCATTACGTTCTGTAACAGTTAAAATCCTAGCTTGTTTTGTCTGCGCCTTTGCCTTGGAAGCTGATGAAGAGATCCGCGTAGAGCTAACCACAAAAGCGGAGCTTTCTCCTGTCTATCTCTGCCGCACACATAGCGAAAATTCCTCGCTTGAACCCTCCTATTTAAAAACTTTACGCCAAGTTCTTCAATTCGATTTGTCCCACAGTGGATATGCGAGAGTTGTAGATATTGATACCATTTTAGAAAAAGCACTCCATCATACAGATCCCAATGTGGCTTTCAACCCACAACGCTGGGCTAAGGTAGGCGTCTCCTACGTTTTAAAAGGAGTTGTACAAGACAAAAAACTCGATCTTTTTGCATTCAATGTCAAAACAAGCTCGCTCAAAAAATTTGAAGGCATCCCCCTATCGGGGAATTTACCTACGGATCGCCGTCAGATCCACAAACTCTCCGATGCCATTATGAAAACTTTATTTGGGATCGAAGGAGTAGCTGACTCTCGCCTTCTCTACTCTGTACAAGTAAACAATACTGACCCAAGTTCTAAAGATTGGAAATCTGAAATCTGGGAGTGTGACTGGGATGGCGGCAACCCCAGCCAGATCACATACGAACAAAACTATGCAATTAGCCCAGTCTTTATTCCCGCAGACCCTGTTTTAGGAGGAGACCGTTACCTCTACGTCAACTACAAGAATGGACAACCAAAAATCTATTTTTCTTCCGTGAAAAACAGGACCGGCAAACCCTTGTTGAACCTAAGAGGCAATCAACTTCTCCCTGCCGTTTCTAAACAGAGAGATCAATTGGCCTTTATTTCCGATGCAGCTGGCCGTGCGGATCTTTTTATTCAGCCGATCGATACCAGCGGAGCTCTTACAGGGAAGCCACAACAGCTGTTTTCCTACCCAAGAGCTACACAAGCATCACCAACATTCAGCCCTAATGGCAAAAAAATTGCGTTTGTCTCCGATAAAGATGGCACTCCCCGGGTTTACACTATTCCAGCAGCCATTGAAAATAATAAAAGAGCAACCCCTTCTCTGATTTCAAGACAAAATAGAGAAAATACTTGTCCAAGCTGGTCTCCGGATGGCACAAAATTAGCCTATAGTGCTAAAACAAATGGTGTACGTCAGATTTGGATTTATGACTTAGAAGCAGAAGAAGAGCTACAACTAACAACAGGTCCAGGAAACAAGGAAAATCCTTGCTGGGCACCGGATAGCTTGCACATCGTGTTCAACTCAACTGACCCCGATTCTTCCGAGCTCTATCTTGTAAATTTAAACCAGCCTGAAGCTATAAAGATCACAACAGGCTCTGGCAGAAAACACTACCCAACATGGGGAACGAAATGAAAGCATATCTAACAACCCTCCTCCTCTCACTAGCGCTTCTTTCAGGATGCTCGCATAACTCAGAAACCATTTCTGCTCTTCGATCAAAATGGGAAGAACTTAAAGGGCTATGGGGTGATGACACCGATGGGATGCTTGCAAGTGAAGGATTTTATGGGCCCCTAGATGAAGAATTCATCCCTCTAGAAGAAAATGACCTGCAAATGCAATTTGCTGATGCAGCCATTCCACAGCCACGCGAAATACCTGGAGCACCTGGTGGAAGCCTGCCAGCTCTAAACCAATTTAAGCGCGCCTTTGCCGACTTAGCCCAAGTTTTTCAAAATGTCCATTTCAATACCGATGACCACGTGATCAGACGACCTGAGTATATCCAAGTAGTAGACAGAGCTGCAGCCTATTTAAAAAAGCACTCTAATGTCTACGTCTCAGTCGACGGCCACTGTGACGAACGAGGGTCAGAGTCGTACAACCTAGCTCTTGGAACAAGACGTGCCAATTACGTCCGCTCTCTTCTTGTGCAAAGAGGCGTTAATCCAAATAAAATCCACTCAATCTCCCATGGGAAAGAACAACCTCTTGATGTAGCGCATAATCCTTCATCCTGGGCCCGCAACCGACGTGTAGAATTTAGAATTTACGAAAAATGATCAGATACTGTTTTTGCCTCCTATTCCTCGCTAGCTGCAGCTCTCACATGAGTACGCAGGCAACTGTGAACCGCAGCACTGTCGAAGAGGTACGCATAGCTCTTCTCGATGTACGCCAAGCGTTTAGTGAACAAAAGATGGAGATCCAGCTCCTCGAAGAGAAAGTCACTAAGCTAAAGCCCGCAACGCAGACCACAACAAGTGTCTTAGAATCACGTATTCGCCGTTTAGAAAAAACGCTAGAAAAGATTGAATCTGACCTCCACCAGCTCAGCGCTCATGCAAATCAAACAACAGAATCGCTTGTCGAATATCGTAATCAAATCCAAGCGATCGATAGTCAATGCAAAATACAGACGACCAGACTCGATGAAATCGCCAAACTCAAGGGAACGCTGAACTCTATTTCCCAAGCAATCAGCAAAACAACCCCTTCTGACCATATCTATACTGTCCGATCAGGTGATTCTTTAGAGAAAATTGCCAGAAAATATGATACCTCTGTTGACTCTCTTAAGAAGCTCAATCGCCTCTCCAACAACACCATTCTCATTGGCCAGGAGTTAAAAATCCCCGAATGAACCGAGCGATTGGCCTTTTAGATTCAGGTGTGGGGGGCTTTAGCGTCCTTCAAGCAATAGAACAAGTCCTTCCCAACCAAGAAGTACTCTACTTTGGGGACTCCGCTCACTTCCCCTACGGAGAAAAAACACCCGCAGAGATCACTCGATTCACGACACAAATCACAGCCTTTTTACTCAGTAAAAACATCCAACTGCTTGTAATTGCATGCCATACAGCAAGCGCTCTTGCACTCGAAACTCTTCAAGCCAATTTTCCAATCCCCATCATAGGCATGATCGTCCCTACGATGAACGTACTACAACAAACGACGAAAGATAAACGTATTGCCATCCTTGGTACAAAAGCTACAGTGCAGTCCGAAATCTACCAAAAGGCCATCTTAAACAATTTTCCAGAAGCCACTCTTTTCCCACTCTCTTCTCTCGAGCTTGAAGCCAAGATCCAAGAAGCCGGTCCTATTCCTCAAGAACTTATTCGGAAGTGCGTCGAGCCAATACTAGGTCAAGATGTTGACACACTTATCTTAGCTTGCACCCACTACCCCCACATAAAGCTTGAAATCGAAGAGGAGCTTGATTCAGAAACAGTTGTTCTCAATCCCTCTTTGGCGGTTGCTAAACAAATAAAAGCACAGCTCGAACAAACACCTCCTGCAGCTTTTCAACATACGATCTACACCTCTGGAGAGCTAGAAGCCTTTAAGAGGTTCCTCACTGACCACCCCCTAAAAGCAAATTTCACACTAGAGCAAATGGCTCTTCAGTGAAATTTCTAAAGCGTGCTATATTCACCGCATGACTGTGCAACTTCTACAACGAATAGTCCTTGATACACTACCGGGATATCCCTTATTCCCAACCCTTATTGAAGGAGCACAAGCCCTTCTTCCCACCCTTTTCTATAAAACAAATAATAGCTCAGAAATAGCAGAACGTTTCATTGAAAGGCATGTTACATGCCTCAATGTGACACGAAAGCAAGAAACAGTTCTCTGTGACAACCTTCGAAAAAAGATTCAAACCATTTCGCCCCACAGACAAAAAAGAGTCAACGAGCTTGCTGAAAAATTGCAACTTGATGAAGTTGGGTTTTCTTTTTCACTCCCCTCCTTTTTCATCTCCCAGCCTCTATATAGAGCTATTGGCTATCTTAGCTCCCCTGTCATTTGCTACACCCCTCTTCCTATCACCTTTGACAGCTCAGACAGGACTCCTTCTCCGAAAGGGGAAAAGATCGATCACCACGAACGTGCGATCGCAAGAGAGCTTGTACATATCAAGAATGGCGATTACTCCACACGCCTTAAACTACTAACAGGAATTTCACTCCTAAACATGACCATTTGGAGCATTGGATGGTGGAATACCTCCTCTCTTGCAAGCACCTGGCAAGCGGCCGCGATATCCCATGCTATTGCAGCAGCCACCTTCCAGAAGATTGTGCAAAAACAAGATGAGAAAGCAAACTTTCAAGCGAGCTTACTTCTGCGATCACTCTCTGGATGAAAAAACTATTCGTCACTTTATACCAAAAGACATCCACTACAACCTTTATAATTCTTACCCTATTCAAAAATTTTGGAGTGCATTTTTTTCACTCTCTTGCTTTACTGAGATTTAAACACAAAATGAGGTGGGTATGAGCCATAAGAAAAGAATCCTTTTGATTGAAGATGAAGAAGACATTGCATCTCTGATCAAATTACAAGCAGAAGTTTCTGGGTATAAACTCCATGTTGAGGTGGATGGCATCAACGGCTATCGAGCTGTTGAAAGGGAAAAGCCCGACCTAGTCATTCTAGACATCATGCTTCCTGGACAAAATGGATTGGATGTCTGCCGCAAAATCAAAAGTGTTCCAGAGCTGCGCAATATCCCCGTTATTATCCTGACTGCAAAGTCTGAAGAGATCGATGTGGTTTTGGGTCTGGAGCTCGGTGCTGATGACTATGTTGCAAAACCCTTTTCTCCCAAAGTACTCTTCTCTCGAATCAAGGCAGTGCTTAGACGTCTGCGCGAACCAGAAAAAGTGCCAAATGTAATTGTTTTTGGAGAGTTTTCTCTTGATATCGATCGCTATCTCCTTCGAAAAGGAGAGTTCATTCAACCGATTACCCTATCTGAGTTTGGGATACTACGCCGCCTTCTAAACAACCGAGGCAAAGTTCTTACACGTAATCAACTACTTGATGATATTCAAAATGACGATGCTTTCATCGTCGATCGAAACATCGACGTACATATTGCATCTCTTAGGAAAAAACTAGGCCCGAACTTCCATTGGATTGAAACGGTTCGTGGAGTGGGCTATCGACTCAAAGAAGAAGAGACTTCGATCGCTCAGGAAGGATGAGTACACACAAAGCTGTTTGGAGCCGGTCTTTTTTTCCGGTTCTTTTGACCTACTTTGTTGATAACTTTGGCCAGGCAGTCGTCTATCCAATTTTTACTCCCCTGTTCTTAAGGCCTCATCTAAATTTCTTAAGCACCGATGTTACTCTTTTTCATCGTACACTTCTTCTCGGACTGCTCATTGCCTCTTTCCCCTTAGCGCAATTCTTTGGAGCACCACTTCTTGGAGAATTATCAGATCGGGTTGGGAGAAAAAAAGTATTCATCGCCACGATTATAGGCGGCATCATTGGGTACTTCTTAACAGGACTCGGCATTCACTTAAAAGAAATCCATCTTCTCTGGACAGGGCGTGCGTTAGCTGGTTTTTTTGCAGGGAACCTCACTCTATGCCTCGCAGCTATTGCTGATATCACTAAAACAAAGCAACAGCGAGCCTATAACTTTGGATGGATTGGAGTGATTGCAGGACTTGGCTTCATACTGGCAATTCTTACGGGTGGAAGCCTATCTAATCCGAATTTAGTGAGTGGTTTTCGCCCCGAGATCCCCTTTTTCATCACAGGGATCCTCTCCTGTATCAATCTCGCAGTTATGCTCCGTTTCTTTCAAGAAAGCCACAAAGTCAAACAAAGAGATAAGTTAGATATTTGGACAGGCGTCAAAAATATTGGATGTGCCCTCCAAACAAAGGGCGTACGCATCATCTATACCGTCTATTTCCTCTTTATGATCTGCTGGGTCACATCCCTGCAATTTCTCTCGGCTTATCTAATCGATAATTTCAATGCCTCCACTAACACCATCACTCTCACTTTTGTCCTGATAGGCATCACCTGGTCCTTTGCAAATTTTGTTCTCAATCCGATCTTATCCAAGTTTCTGTCTTCCTCAAAGACCCTCTTTTTTGGCCTACTAGTTTTGAGCGCTTTTCTCTTTCTAACCCTGATCCACCATCAGCCTAAAGCTTTATTTCTCACCCATTTTTTCATAGCTTCCCTAGCAGCTGCTCTTTGCTGGACCAATGGCCTTGCCACCTTGTCTATTAAGGCTTCTAAATTTATTCAGGGAAGTATCTTGGGAGTAAACCAGTCCGTTGTAGCCGTCGCTTTTATTATTGGCCCAATCATTGGTGGTTTTTTAGCAGGTATTGATATACATAAGCTCTACACCTTTACCGCCTCGTGCGCACTTCTCGCAGCCCTCTTGCTGTTTATTCCCTCTTTTGGGATAAAGAGAACATGAAACAGTGCATTCCTATCTTTATACTTATTCTTGCAAGTGGCTGTCAGACAAGGGCTCAATCAGAGCTTAAGCCTGAAGTTGCTACTACTATTGTTGTGAGAAAATCTGACACTATGCTGGCCTCTATCCAGCCAAATGAAATCCCCACCATGACAATCAACCACCGAATCACAAAAAATGATCGGACACGGCTGCAGCGCTCTTACCCAAAAACTCTAGAACGACTGGACAATCACAAACCTTTGAGTGTGCAAGATATTAAAAACCTCACCAGATCGGGCGTTACTGATGACGCAATCATCTACGAAATCGACTCCACACGTAGCTCATTCTTCCTTATGCCGAGCGATGAGATAGAACTGGAGCAAGCCGGCGTCTCAAAAAAAGTCGTCGAAAAGATGAAATCAACAGCTGATGCTCAATATTAAAAGAGACACTTATTGAGTGCCTCCAAATATTGAATTTGTTATCTTATCGCCATGTATGCAACGACACAAAGAGATAGCTGTGTAGTCTTTAATACAGCGGCCTTCCAAGACCGGATTGACACCCTCTCAGAGCCCTTTGTCAACAGCTTTGCACGGATCAATCGAAACTATGTATTTTTCCATACGTTCTTTATCCTAGCGCTTTCTATTGGCCTGATATTTTTTGGTCTTACCTTTTCACACTCCATGCAATCAACTGCAATGGCATTTTGGCTAGCTGGCATCTTTGTAACAGTCTTTACCTACCTTGTGCTGCTCTTCTATCTGCAAGGACGACGCCCTGAAAAATTAATGCAATTACGCGATGAATATCTAGATGCTACTCAAGAGTGCATTCCTTTTGATCCAGGCACACTTGAATATCACTGCTGCATTACTGAAGCGATCGTTCATCTGATTGGACAATTGCGTATTCCTCCTGTAGAAAACTCATTCATCTTAGCCTCGGAGACATTCTCTTACTTAGTTGAGAAGTTTCGGATCTGGACCCGTTGGAAAGACCTCCTCAAACTAAAAGAGATGCTTCTTCTCAGCTCGATCCAAGAACATATTCGCCTGATCAAAAAACACCCCGCCGACCTCGAAGCCCACTCCTCTCTGGCTAGTAACTACATCGCACTAGCGACCCTGTACCAAGACCCAAAAAAACTCACCCTAAATGACAACCTCTGTTGGACACCACCTGAGTACGAATCAGAAGAGATGCAAAAGAAGTTTGAGATGGCTCTTGAGCGTGCCCTTGAAGAATATCACATCATGGATGAGTACGCTCCGAGTGATCCTTGGGTCCATGCACAACGCGCTACCCTCTACAAAGAACTTGATCGTGCTGAAGAAGAACAATGCGAATATGAACAAATCCTTGAGTTTGAGCCAGAAAACACTGAGACATTATTACGTCTTGGAAAACTTTACTTCCGTAAAGGAGAAAATGCAAAGGGGCTAAAAATCTACGACCAACTCCAACATCTCGATACAGAAAAATCTCAAGAGATCCTCGCCCATTACGATGCATACTCAGTTGAGGAATATTCTTTTAGCAACTAGAGAAGTCGATATGTTCACAAAAATTTGTGCTTCCTTGGTAGCTCTTCTTATTTTTAACACTTGCCATGCAGATCTCATTACCCATCTCAGGAAAAATACCGGTGAAAGGCCGAGCGCTTCTTCGATAAAAAACATCGACTGCATCTACCTTATTAATCTCGATCAACGTCCAGAAAAACTGGAATATAGCCTCTCTCAGTTCGAACCCTATGGAATCGTTCCCTATCGATTCCCCGCTATTTATGGTTGGGACCTCGAAGCTACAGTCTTCGATGATATAGGACTGAAATTCCTCCCTGGAATGCGCAATGCAGAATGGGTTGCCCATTTTCCACCTAATGGAAACGGCACTCCTGAAAAAGAATTTCTTAGAACAGCCTGTCACAATAAAAATGTATTCTTCATTACGATCTCACCTGGTGCTATTGGCTGCACCTTGAGCCACCTTTCTGTTCTGCAAGAAGCTTTAGATGCTGGATATGAGACAATCTGGATTTTGGAAGATGATCTCTCCATCAAGCAAGATCCTCACCTGCTCTCTACTCTCATTGATAAACTCGACACACTCGTTGGAAAAGATGAATGGGATATCCTCTACACTGACAAAGACGTAGCACAGGTAGAGCACTACCGACAGGTAGACTTCTGGAGGCCTGATATGAACCTCTCCGTAGAAGCCTTGCGAAAACGAGATCCTGTTGGAGAAGACTTTGTATCTATTGGAAGTCGTTTCCGAACTCACTCTATGCTTATCCGCCGCTCTGGGATGCAAAAGATCTTAAACTTTGCAAAAGAAAAGAGGGTATTTCTCCCTTACGATCTTGAAATAGCGATGATCCCAGATCTAAAGATGTTTAGCCTCCAATCAGACGTCGTTACATTTGGTGCGTCTGTATCCGATACCAAAAGCAACCAATTTGGCAAAAGGACTACCTGGCAACAGTACAAGGAAAAAACCTTAAGTGCGCAATCCGAAATTTTTGGTTCATGTTCAAAGGCCGTAGCAAGCCAACTGATGGAGTTTATCCATCAAGAAAAGCCCAATCTCTGTGTTGAAATTGGAGCTCTTGGTGGATCCACAACCTATCCGATAGCCAAGACATTGAGCTTTCTAAAACAAGGCATCCTATATGCAATTGACGGGTGGGACAATGAAATTGCGATAGAACACATAAATAACACAGAATTCATCAATTGGTGGAAAAATGCGAATCTAGAAAAGATCCATACCCAGTTCAAGCAACTGATCTACCACACACAACTCGAAAACTACTGCAGCCCTGTGCGCAAGCACTCTAAGCTCGCTGTCTTATTATTTTCTGATGAATCGATCGATTTTCTCTATATCGATGGGAACCCCTCTGAACAGGGAAGTTTAGAAGACACCCACCTTTATTTTCCCAAGGTAAAAGAAGGGGGCTACATCTTTTTAAATGGCGCCAATCTATTGAGTAAACGCCCAACTGTCGCCTTCCTTATGGAAACTTGCGATTGGCATAAGGAAAAATCAGTAGGGACCAACTGCATCCTTTTCCAAAAAAAATTATCTCCTGAGAAGAGCAGCCCAGTCAATGGTTCCAATAAGCAAACCTCCAATACATAGAGCATTCGCCTTCCAGTTGACAGCCTCTTTGTAAAGCCACTTGCCCCACATGTTACAACCAAGAATCAAAGTCACAGAGAAAATAGGGAATAGCATTGCATGCTCAAGAGGTGTTGCATATTCTGTCCCCTTCACCATTAAAAAAGCCCCCAGACCATTGGCTAAGCTTCCAAATAGCCCGTAAAAGCTCTCATCTCGGTTCGGCAACCGCTTTTCTTGTGAGAAAAATACATAGGTCTGAATCAGTGCTGCAGAGAGAAACACCATCGGCATGAACCACTGTGTACTGGCAGCCTCCGGTGCAAAGGAAAATCCAAGGCCTGCCTGTCCTGGGAAATTGATAAATAGAGCACGCCAATTCAAGAATACGAGATAAGCCGCATGTGTGAAAAAGGCCAGAGAAACAAATATAAGCCATTTTTTTCGACTCGCCATCTCTCCCCCATCGAAGCCAGCCCAGCAGATCCCTGCAATCACAAGAGCAGAGCCAATTCCATTCCAAAGGGTATAGGAAAAACCAAAACGGGAACCGAATAAAATCACAAGCATCAGAATAGGCATCACAGAAGAGCAACTAAGCATTGCAACAGAAAGCCCAGGAGGACCATTTTCAAGTGCTTTTCCCAAACATGTCATCACACAGGCCAACAAAATACCACCTGCAAATCCAAAAGCTGCCATCGATAGATCCCAGCTATAGTCCCCTGTTCGAACAGGGTTCAAGAGAACCATAATGATGAAGGAAAGGGAGAGTTGCAGCATCAAAAAAGCTTTACTACTTCCTCCTGCATCAATACTACGCCGCATACAAAAGTTAGACGCTGCAATACAAAGTGCAGCTACAACCATTAATTGAATTCCCATTTCAGCTCTCCTTTTGAGAGAAAAGTATAGTCAAGTCTGTCTCCTTATGTAAACGCCTATTTTGTAGCTTTAAAAATAGCTCTTTGTATAATGACAAAAAACGGATTTTTCATTGGAGGATGAAGCATGGGAGATCGATTTTTCGAGCCTCGAAAACTATTCCTATACGCACTTCTCGCGGCAACTTCTATGACGAGCTCTGGATTTTCAAATGCTCAAGGTGCTAACCCAAAAGAAGCACTGATGCTACGCCGCATCACTGAGTATTGGAAAGATGGTGACTATGCGACAGTCAAAGCACAAGTCATCGATTTCCTTGAAAGAAACCCCGAAAGCAGCCTGCAAGATCATCTCAATGCAATGCTTGGAGACCTCTATTTTCAAGAACGTAATTTCCAGCAAGCACTCACAACATATGGTTTAATTGAAAACCCAGAAATTCAAGAAAAGACTTTCTTCAACCACCTCCAAGCACATTTTGAAATGCGCGACTACGTAGCTGTCATGCAAAAAGCTGGCGAGCACATAAAAGAACACCGAGGCTCTAACTCTTTGTTAGATACAAAAGTTCGCTACTTGCTTGCAGAGAGTTGCTTCCGCCATGCCTTGAAGTGCAAAGACCTTGAGCAAAAAGTCTTTTACCTAAAAATGGCTAAACCCCATTACAAGATGCTCACACAAACAAAATACGGAGACCGGACTCTTTTCCCCCTTGCAGAAATCCATCGCTTACTCCGCGAAGATGATAGAGCGGCTTCTCTTTATTTTAATCTCGCAAAAAAGTATCCCGAGCACGCTGAGCGCTTCTTATTCCAAGCAGCAATTTTACAGATTAAGGAAAACAAACCAGAAGCTGCCAAAACATTCAAACAAGTCTACGACATGGGCGGTAAGCGCTCCCGTTTGGCTGCATTCAATCGCTTGATCCTTCTCTATCAAACTGAAAAATATGAAACCTTCCTTACATTCCATAAAGATGTAATCAGCCTGATGCCCGAACAAAAGGTGGCTCTTTTAAATTTCTATGAAGGGCGCTGTCTCTACGCTTTGGGCGACTACCAACAAGCAATTCTTCCTTTAGAGAGCTTTATCAGTGCAACGCAAGGGAAATCCAAAGAGCTAAAAACAGCTTTCCTCCTTCTCGTGAACTGCTCGCGCTACCTAAAAGACGTAGCTCTTGTTGAACGAACTCTTAGCTCTTATAAGACAGCCTTCCCAAATGATTCTGAAGTACCAAAAGTTCTTATGGTACACGCACAAATGTGCCGAGAGAGCGGTGACTTTGCACAAGCTCTTGCTGATTTAAAAGTTCTTACCTCTGAATACCCAAATCATGAAGAAGCAGAAGCTGTAATGTATGATTACGGGCTTCTTCTATCGCAAACAGATCGATGGGGACAGGCTCGTGAAATGTTCCTCTCTTTTGTAGAAAAATATCCACAAAGTGAAAAAAGAACAACAGCTTGGCGCCATCTTCTCAACTGCAGTATTGAAGAGCTTCGAAGCCCTGACCAACAAAATCCTAACACTGCAAGAGAAGCTTTTATCACTGTTTTAAAGCACGCTCTTGAGGATGGAAATGTCTTAAGTGCTAGAGAAGAGCAGCAATACTCTCTTCTCATGATGAAATGCCTGTGTGAGCTGGATCGTCATGAAGAAACCATTCCGATGCTCACAAAGTACGTCACAGATGTAACGGATCAAAAGTTCCTTGCTGAGGCACACCTTTTACTTGCTATTTGCCACCAAAAGTTAGATAGCAATTTGGCTCTTTTCATTGAGCATGGCGAATCTGCTCTAAAAGAAAACCCTGAGCTAACAGATAACCACGTCCTCCACCTAGAGCTCTATAATGCTTATCTAACGAGAAGCGATTCTGACGAAAATGTAGACCAAGCAAATTACCTAGAACGCTCAGCTGAACACCTCTTTGCATCGGGAGCTTGGAAAGATCGTAGTATTAAACTCGACAACCATCTTTGGCTAGCCAACCACTTTTATAAAGGGGCTAAAGAAGGATGCAAAAACGATCTTGAGAAAGCCCACCTCTTATTTGCCAACCTGCTCGGTACGCAAGAGAATGAAGGAGGGCTTAATATCTCTTCTGATTCTCTTTACTTAGAGGCTGAAGTACTCAAATTCGCTCATCTACTCGAAATCGGACGGCAAACAAAAGAGCAAATAGCTCTTCTAGAAAAGCTTGTACGCAAGCAAGAAGAAAGCAATAAGCTTCCTTGGAAGCTAAAGCGCCGCACAGCACTGGAACTTGCTAAAGCGTATGAAGCCGCAGGAGAGAGCCAAAGAGCTCTTAGCAACTACCAGTCATTGATCAAAACAGACAGCCGCCCTGGCTCTTTGGTTACTAATACAGCGCAACTACACGCTGCGAATCTCGAATACCAACTTTTTAGCCCTCAGCAAAGAAGTAGTAAAAGCCCTGAGATGGTTGCGGTTTTACATACGCTAAAAGACTTGCAGATCCAGAAAAAACTACTTGCAGAGCCTATTCACCTCGAAGCAGCCCTTCGATATGCAGAGATCCGCAGCAGTCTTTCAGAGCAGAGCAATCAGACAAAAAACACACATTTCTTCTACAAGAGAATGTTCGAGGATTTCCATAATATGGACGACCCCATCACCAAAGAGTATACCAAAATGCGAGAAGCTAATCCCGAGCACAACGCACTCTTTGGGGCTTACATGCGCTACCTCGATGCCCAAATGCTTCGCTGCCACGCGGAAAGCGCCCGATCAGAAAACCTTCTAAGCAAAGCTATGGGCTTTGAAAGAGAAGCTATGGACATTCTCAACGAACTATCGAGACATGAGGAGTATTTAAAACCTTACCTCCTAGAACGTGTACAAAAAACTAAGGCTGCGGTCGCACAAAATCTATGAAATTTGGAGAAGTCCGTAAATCTTTGATGATTTTCTGCCTCATGGCTTCAGTGGCTCTGCACGTAGGCGCTCTCTTTCTTGTCTATCGTCATCCACCAACCATGAAGCAGCCGGATGCACTTGCCTTGATGAAGCCCGCCCCCCACCTCGCTGCAAAGGATGAGGAAGAAAAACTTGTCGAGCAAATGGAAAAGGCGCTTGAAGAATCGCTCAATGCAGTCGTTACAGCGCCCCATTACATCAAGCTCCCAGAGGACCTTGCTAGTGAAGACTTAATCGAAGAAGAATCTCTAGATATCGAAGAGACTCCCTTTGAAAAGACCCTATTCGCCTCTACACCAAAAATGCGCCAAGAAGAGCTTTCCAAGGTCTCGACAGTTCAAGCAGAGTTTTCTGCTAGCATGCCTACGCCCTTCGATCCGGAGCTCGAGGCTTCTCTTACAGATTTTGCTCTTGAAGATGAGCTCGAAGAAAATATTGTTGCATACGATTCTGAAAAATATGCAAGTGTCGACTTCTCCGACCAGCCTCTCTTACAAGAACCAGTAGCCGCACAGATCGTAGAAGACGACTACACAATGACTGATGAGCAATTTTCTCCCTCTGCTCTACCTACGCACCTCGACGGTCTTACCCCACAATTTGTAGCTTCTCTTCGCAGACTCAAAGCCCCCGCTGCCGAGTCTGATGGCATCCACAATGACCAGATGTTTACTAACCTGCAAGAGAGCACTTCGCCTAAACTAATCCTTCCAAACTCTGTTGACTACTTGCGCAGCCAATGGTTGAAGCGAAGCTTAGCGGAGCGAGGGTCTCTCCCCGATTTTTCTCATTATGGTTTAGAAGAACTTACAACTAACCTCGAGTGGGAAAGAGACCTTGATATTGAAGTGACTCTCATGCCCGACCCCAATAGCAACAAGTACATCTTCTCACTAACTATCCAACCAGAGTTCACAAACACATGCGAAAGCATGAACCAAAATTTCTACTTCGTCATCGACCGCTCCCAATCTATAGAAAAACATAAGTTCAGCCGCTTTAAAAGAGCCGTTCAGCGCTCACTTGCAGCGCTACACGAAGGTGACTCATTCAATATTTATCTTTTCGACAAGAAAGTGGTTAAACTCTCGGAAAAGACCCTGGCAGTTACTCCAAAAACGATCCAAATGGCAGAAGCCTTCCTTGAGAGACAAACAAGCAAAGCCTCCTCTAAAGAGCCCGAAATATATACTTCTCTAGAAGCTATGCTTCCCGATCACTTTGATCCCAATCAACTTCACTCTGTTATCCTAATCAGCGATGGAACTAATCTCCTAGGTGCTCAGCAAAAGCGAAGAGCAATCAGCACCCTCCCTGAGAGATTCGATGCGGATGTCAATATCTATACAGCTGCTGCAGGAAAAGGGAACAACCTTGTCCTCCTCGATCTACTTAGTTACACCACCGCAGGAAAAATGCTCTACTCCGATACCAATGCAGGCTTTCCTCGAAAAATGGTTCGCCTTGTTAAAGATCTCCATCAGCCCGTTATGAAAAGCCTTAGCATTGATATTTCTCCATCCTCTGCTAATGCACAAGTAAATGTCTACCCACGCAATCAGCTCCTTCCCCCCATGTTTGCAGACCAGCCCTACGTCATTACAGGTACTGTCGATGAACTCTGCAACCTGGACCTTGTCATCCAAGGACAGAATCGAGATCGCTGGATCAATGTCCACAAAAAGCTCTCTTTAAAAGGAGCCGTCCGTACGAGCCGTTCTCTAGAAAAAGCCTGGGCTAACACCCAAGCCAGGCAATGCTACGATCACTTCTTGAAAAATGGAAAAAACTACCACCTTACAGAAGCAAAGCAAATCGTAGCGCCCCACCGCGGCGCTATTGCAAGCGATCAATAACAGTCCATGCGCATCCTCTCTGGCATCTATAAAAACCGCATCCTCAAAGCTCCAAAAGGAGAAAAAACTCGTCCTACCTTGGCGAAAGTGAGAGGAAGTGTATTTGATATTCTCCAAAATCAAATCCATAACACCAGTTTTCTCGACCTTTTTGCAGGTAGCGGTAGCATAGGAATTGAAGCGTTGTCACGCGGAGCTAAAAGCGCTACCTTTGTAGAAAAAGACCGCGCAGCAGCCTCCTGTATCCGGGATAATCTAAAAGCTCTACAAATCGATGCCAGACTCTTTCAAACAGATGCCGCAAGCAGTATCAAACGGCTTATTAAAGAAGGTCTCATCTTCGACATCATCTATATCGATCCGCCCTATGCACTTGAAATCACCCCCATTCTAGAAAAAGCATCTGAGCTCCTCTCCGAAGGAGGAATGATCATCCTCGAGCAAGGAAAAAACACAAAAATTGAGACACCCCTTCTTAAAAAAACCGATGAGCGGAGCTTCGGCGACACTCTCTTATTTTTCTTTGTAAAGAGTTAAAAAAGTCCTGGTCAACTCGGCCGTATCATCTCAAATAACTTATCTGAAAGCCAAACTGACCAAAGCTTTCTCAGTCCAGAAGCTGTTTTGCAATCTTTCTTTCTGTTTCGATGTCGATGTCTCTTGACGGGATAAACGACGTACCGAAATCCATTTCATTGCAGATATATTGCTCCACCCCTTGCTCTCTTGCTATCCTTGAAAATATAATACACTCAAGATCCTCAGAGGAGTCTATATACCCAAGATTAGGAATCTCATCCGATCGAATGAGATAGGTACAGTCAACAAAAGGAGCTGCAAATGTCCCTTTTATTGAACGCTTCCGAATCTCAGAATACAGTGGATGATCCTTGTAATGCCCTTCGGGGGTAACCCCATAAAAGAAATTAACAAAAGTTTGAGGACCTGGAACCGGCTCTAGCATAGGAGCAATGATCGGTTTATTTTTACTTACCAGTGTTTTTAAAGAGGGCGGGGTTAGGAAGTTGTCGCAGTCTGCCACAAAGTAAAAGTCGCATTTGTGTTCGATCGCTTTCTGCATGCTCTTTTCTCTTATACCTCCTAAAACCTTTAGCCGATTGGGGCTCCATAAATGGGGTCTGGTTTTATCCCCTTTTAACTCTTGAGCGCTATGAGCATCAAAGAGAATCTTTTTGTAGAGCTTCTTGTTTTTCTTAGCCCAAACCCGCAAAATCTTCTCGGTTTCGTCAGAGTTATTGTTTGTGTTGATATAGACAGTGATTGCCTTCTTGTTATACTCAAGCTTGTCAATACACTCCAAATACTTTGGAAGAGTGTGGGCTTTATTACGCGCTAAAATAGCCAATAATACCGTCTTGTCTATAGCTGCATCACTCGATGTGAGTTGGGTATCAAGAGGCTCTTTTAGTTCCCCTATTTTTGCATTTGCCCACCCTATGTTTAATTCAACACATTCTCGTATATGCTTAGGCAAATGCGGCTTTGCAAGCAACTCTTTACTATCTTGTAAAGCCTCCTCGTATTTCCCAATCCAATAAGCTGAAACAGACCGCTCGAAGAGCAGCCAATAGTCATGAACCCATCCTTCAACAAAAAGAATATCATCTGACTTTGGCACCGAAAGTCCATAGTTTGCGACCAAGTAACCCATTAGGTGATTTCCCTCACCTCGAAAATAAGATGCAAGACGACCTAAGGGCTCAACCCTTGTGGGTCGATATTGATAGGCATCACAATAGCTCTGAATGACTGTTCCGGGATCTTTCTTTAGCTTTTCTTGTAGAAAAGCAATTTGATATTTCGACCAAAATACCTCCTGATCCCAACCCCCCATACTCACTCTTTTCTGGTAATTCTCAAGTGCGAGCTCATTTTCTCCAGCATCTCTATAACTTTGCGCTAAATAAAAAACGTACCGCGAATTATCTGGTTCATCTTTAAGAGCAGCCTCTAATACAGCGGCATCTTTTTGGAACTTTTGAGGATCTTGAGAACGGTTTCCTTCAGAGCGATAAATATTCACCACTTTCTCAAGAACTTCACTATTATAGGGTTGTGCACAACCTAGAAACTCATGTAAAACACCCGTCCACTTCCAATCCAAATGATTGTTCACAAGCAGCTTTCTATAATAATGGCTCCCAGAGTGGTTGATCCGAACAGAGTAAGCCCCCTTATCCAGCTCTGGCATCGTAAAATCTTCATCAAAAGCAAACTCTTCATCTGCATCAATAAACAAGAGGTAATCCCCCTTGTTGTGGGCAAGCTGAAGCGCTTCGTTACGATTGTGCCCAAAGTTGACCCAAGGTCGTTCGTGAAGCTCTCCGGGAACATCCTTCATAATCTCTTTGATCATCTTCTGAGTACCATCCGTTGATCCCGTGTCCACAATCACCCAATAATCGATAATCGGCTTTACAGAATTCAAACACCTCTCGATAACTTGTGTCTCGTCTTTGACAATCATATTCAGACAGACAGTCTTCTTTTTTGCAGCATCTACATTCGATGTCACAAAAAACAGACTCAATAACAGTGAAAAAAATATCCTCATTTACCTTGCTCTCCTAGGGTATTATGAACGTTTTTCATACGTGATGGAATAGGGGGAACAGCTAAGCCTGCAATTTTTGCCTCCGCCCAATTCTTACTATACAAAACAGACTCTCGTACTGATGAGGGAAGGCGAGTGTTAGATAGTAGAATTTTACAATCAGCCAACACCTCTTCGGCCCTTCCAATTCCCGAGGCGCAAATCAGCTTTTGAAAACGAAGCCAATAATCGTACATCCAGGTCTCAACAAAAAGAGTATCTGTTGATGGAGGAATAGAAAGAGCTTGGCTTGCAACCAAATATCCCATCAAAAAGTCCCCCCTTCTAAGAAAATAACAGGCAAGACGAGAAAGCGGCTCGACTCTCCATGGGCGATTATGGTGGGCATCCGTGTAAGCTTTGATTATAACACTTGGATCGGCATTAAGACACTCTTGCAAACATCCAATCTGGTACCTTGCCCAAAACCCCATCTGATCCTTGCCGCCCATTTCGACAAATTTTTGATATTGTCTCAGAGACTGCTCCGTCTGTTTTATAACCCTGTAAGTCTGCGCTAGAAAAAACCTGTATCTAAGGTTCCCCGGATCTTCCCGCAGTGCTGCTTCAAGCGTTGCTATATCCTTCTGGAATTTTAAAGGGCTCTGGGAGCGATGACCATCATGGCGGCAAATATTGACAACTCCCTCAAGAATTTCACAAGTTCCAGGCTGCGTGGAAATCAATTGCTCATGCAGCACCCCTTTCCACTCCCAGTCAAGGCTGCTACGAGCAAGCTGTTGTCTGCAAAAAACAGTCCTACCGTCCTGCACATGAAACATATATAGATCTTTATCTAGAGCATCTTTTCTAAACGCATCAGAAAAAACAAGTCTCTCATCCGCGTCGATAAATAAGAGATAATCAGCCTTATCCTTCCCCAACTTAAGTGCTTCATTGCGATTGTATGCAAAATCCACCCATGGGCGCTCATGTAGCTCTCCAGGGATATCCTTTAAAAACTCCCTGATAATCTCCTGTGTCCCATCATCCGATCCCGTATCCACAACAATCCAGTAATCGATAATCGGCTTTACAGATTCCAAGCATCTTTGGATCACATGACGCTCGTTTTTCACAATCATGTTCAAACAAATCGATTTTTTTTCTGCAGCTCTGAGAGGTGCTACAAAAACACACATGCCTGTCAACAAATAGAGAACCATTTTTCGCATCTGATCCGCCTGCCAAGAAAAAAAACAAACCCACTATAGCATGCGATTCGAAGTCCCATAAAGTGTTTTTTTGCAAAAAAACTACACACCCTATAAAGTTCTGTAGCTAAAGCGGAGCGCTCTAACCCTGAGGTGCTCCCGCAAGACCTTTAGGAGTGTACCCTTTTGAAAAAAAGCCCCCTCTTTTTTCTATTCCTCCTCTCTTCCCTTTTTTCGAGCACTGACGCAATAGCAAATACTTTTGCTGCCGTCGTCCCCAGAAATCCAAACGACCCAACTGTTCTCACCTGGCCCGTTACAACAGGTGGCTCGGGACCGACAGGTCCCACAGGACCAGCTGGGCCTCAGGGGGATACTGGTAACATAGGACCTTCAGGTCCCCAAGGGCCCATCGGACCCGGAGGTGGGGACACCGGACCAACGGGGGCTACAGGACCTACCGGCCCGACCGGGGGAATAGGACCTCAAGGACTCGTTGGACCCACCGGAGAAAAAGGTGATGTTGGCGCTACTGGAGAAAAAGGCGAGCCTGGCCCCGAAGGCATGGGCGGATTTGATGGAGAAATAGGAGAACGCGGACCGACTGGACCCACCGGAGAAAAAGGGGATACCGGATCTCAAGGAAGCATTGGACCAACCGGGGGAAAAGGCGACACTGGTGACATGGGACCACAAGGCCCTACCGGCGACACCGGTAGTATGGGACCTGAAGGACCTATCGGCCCCACAGGCGCACAAGGTGATACAGGCGATACCGGAGATGCAGGACCTCGAGGACCTATTGGACCAGCCGGAGACAAAGGCGATACTGGTGATACAGGAGCTCAAGGACCAACCGGAGAAAAAGGTAATACTGGTGACATAGGCCCCCAAGGACTCATCGGGCCAACTGGCGATCAGGGCAACACTGGTGATACAGGAGCTCAGGGACCAATCGGAGAAAAGGGTGATACCGGTGATGTAGGACCCCAAGGACTCATCGGACCAACCGGCGACAAAGGCAACACTGGTGATACAGGGGCTCAGGGACCAACCGGAGAAAAAGGCGATACAGGGCCTCAAGGCCTCACTGGACAACAAGGACCTACCGGTGATATAGGACCTCAAGGGCTTATCGGACCAACCGGGGAAAAAGGCAACACTGGTGATACAGGAGCTCAGGGACCAACCGGAGAAAAAGGTGATACCGGTGATGTAGGACCCCAAGGACTCATCGGACCAACCGGCGACAAAGGCAACACTGGTGATACAGGGGCTCAGGGACCAACCGGAGAAAAAGGTGATACAGGGCCTCAAGGCCTTACCGGACAGCAGGGCGCTACTGGGAGCACTGGACCTCAAGGGATCGAAGGGCCTCCAGGAGAACAAGGTGACACCGGAGACACAGGGCCTGCCGGCCCCTCTGGACCTCCTGGAGATGATGGCCTTGATGGGGGGATTGGGCCTACGGGACCGGCTGGACCGCCGGGAGCTACTGGAGATTGCCCACTTGCTGTCGGACATGCATACAGAATATCCACCTCAAGCAGGAAAAAAGTAAACAATGGATATGCGATCACATTCCCTGTCAGCAGTAAAAACCCCGTACAATCCATTCCTAAAGATACGATAGAATTCAAAACCAACGGCAGTGGATCTGAAGTCATCGGCGTCGAAATCAAAAAAGCAGGTCTATACGAATTTTCCTATGCATTTGGGACAAAGGATAAAGGAGTTCGCGTAGTCGGACTTAAACTTTCACCATCTTCAGGTAGCTTTGTTGCAGGATCTCCAATTGCAACGGAGAGCCCTTCTGGAGATGATGACGATGATCTTCACAGTAGCGGTGGCGGTAGCGGCGATGATGGAGGAAATCATCATCGATTTGTTTCAGGTAATATCATCCTAGAGATTGCATCCATCCCATCAGGTAATGTCACAGTTGAACTTGTCAATCTATCTGGAACTAGGCTCTACTTATCAAGCCCCAAGCCCAACGTTGCAATTTCAGCTTACCTTACAGTGAAAAAAGTCGATGAAAACAACTCTCCATGATGGATAGAGGATATGGTCTATAAGGCCATGCTAAATGGCTGCCATACAGATCGATTTTTATGTAACGGTATCATTCCCAAACCCCCATTGAAAGAATCACCTCACCCTGCCCTGCAAAAGAGTGAAGAATTTTTCTATAGAGAAAACATGAAAAGCGTTTCTAGGCACCCTCTTGCCCCTATTCCGTCTTATCCCAAACCACCACTAATTTGTTGCAAAAAAAATTGCACCCCCTGTAAAGTTTCAAGTTTAAACTGAGTGCTTGTTTAGGGGTATTTTGCCCAAAAAGAAGGTTGGAGTTTTGTTAGAAAATCTTCCTATAAACTCCGTTTACAAGCGTCCTCTAAAGTTGGCATTTTCTTTCGCACTGGAAAGAACCTGGGGAGTTTTTTTTGAATACAAAATCTAAGTTCTTTCTTCTTTCCTTTTCCGCTAGCCTTACTCTATTCGGTTCTACTCCCCTTTTAGCTAATACACACAATTCCCCCAGCACCCGATCTCCCCTTCTTCATCTGAACAACCAGCTAGCTTCTACGATTAGACTAGCCGTCTCCAAGCCCATCGTACCTACATGGCCTACTAACCAAACAGAGCCCGGCTCAACAGGCCCCGCTGGACCAACCGGTTCTGCTGGAGCGACTGGGGCTGCTGGCCCAACAGGTTCTGCTGGAGCGACTGGGGCCACGGGAGCAACTGGAGCTATTGGCCCAACAGGGCCCGGTGTTGGCGTAACAGGTCCAGTTGGACCTACGGGTTCTGCAGGGGACACTGGGGCGACAGGCGCTACAGGCGCAACTGGTGCGGTCGGAGCAACTGGCGCGGCAGGAGCGACAGGTTCTGTTGGAGCAACTGGGCCAACAGGTCCGACTGGGCCAACGGGTCCGACTGGACCAACAGGTCCAACGGGTCCGACTGGGCCAATTGGAGCGACTGGTGCGGTTGGAGCGACTGGTGCTGTTGGAGCAACGGGTGCAGTTGGAGCAACGGGTGCGGTTGGAGCAACGGGTGCGGTTGGAGCGACTGGTGCGACGGGACCAACAGGAGGCACTGACGACCTTGCGCTCGCTTATGTATATACCTTAAGATTTGGATCTCCATCAATAGCCTCCGCTGCTACAATTGATATGCCCTCTGCCAACTCGATAGAGTCTAATACATCTGTCTTGGAATTTATCGTTTCTGGATCAGATGTTACTGGACTTACTGTTAGCGAAACCGGTTATTATGAATTACATTACGGATTTTCCAACGGGACAGACGGAGGAGGATCAAACCGCACTGCGGGCATTCGTATAGGAGGGTCAGGAGGAACTGTCATTGCAGGCTCTTCTATCTCGACCGATGGTACTGACAATTATACAACGGGTAGTATTATTCATTTAATCTCTTCAGTCCCTACCATTATCGAGTTCATAAATAATGATGCCGAGGTTATTGAACTATCGAGCAATGACCCAGGCACTGCCACAACGGCATTCCTATCGATAAAGCGGATTGCAGATGCTCCTTAGCATAAGGGGTGTCAAATTCAAATTGCTATTTAACAGGTATCCCTTCTAAAATTGGGGATCGTTACCTTAATCTAGGGAGACTCTTATGAGAAATATAAAGTACCTATTCGCAAGTTTACTGATCTCTTTTCCACTTATGGCAAAGGACATCTACGAAGCAATTGACCCACTGAAGTTTGATCCATCTGGTTATTTCGCCTGTGAAGGCCCCTTAGACACCATTTTCCGTTCTCATGACATAAAAACTGTCGTCGAGCTTGGAAGTTGGGCCGGTGCTTCTACCCGCTTTTTTGGATTTCGTGTAGGGAAAGAAGGGACTGTTTATGCGGTTGATCATTGGTTGGGAACACCTGGCCACCTAGGAGAACAAACTGATTCTCGCCTCCCTCATATCTATCAGTTATTTCTATCTAATATCCGTGATATGGGCCTCTCTGACCGGATTGTCCCTCTTCGAATGAGTACAGAGGAAGCGGCTAAAGCCTTAAGACATATACAAGCAGACCTTGTCTACGTCGATGCTAGTCGCGATACAAATCAAGTCTATCAAGACATTATGACTTGGTATGCTCACCTGAATGAAGATGGTGTGATGTGTGGGACTGAATGGAGAGATCCTGGCGTAAAGGCGGGAGTCAATCGTGCTGCTAAAGAATTGGGCAAATCAGTGCAATCTGATCGCAAAGGCCACTTCTGGAAATTAGTGCCTTAATCAGCTGATTACAACGTTGCACCTTTATCCTTGTTAGCCTAAAATAGTCGCCATGTTTAAGGTTCTCTATCCGGGTACATTTGATCCGCCTACCTTGGGGCATATAGCCCTTATTAAACGTGGCGCAGTTCTTTGTGACCACCTTATCGTAGGCATTGGAGAGAACATAAACAAAAAGCCAATCTTAACAATAGAAGAAAGGGCAGAAGCGCTCAAAAAAGAGACTTCTGCCCTTTCTAATGTTGAGGTTGTGAGTTTTTCGGGACTTGCTTCAGACTTCGCAAAACAAGTGAATGCCACAGCCCTCATTAGGGGTTTACGCTCTTCACATGATATCGAATATGAAATGCAAATGGCATCTGCCAACCAAAAGCTCAATGGGATCGAAACGCTTTTTCTCATGGCTGAAGATGGAGCTGCTAATATCAGCTCTACCCTTATCCGAGAGCTTGCAGCTCACGGAGCTCCTTTAGAAGCTTTCATCCCTAAGCATTTAGAAAGCACTTTACAACAGCATATACAGAAGGAAATATAATTGTATGGAACGTGGCAAAGTTAAATGGTATGACCAAGAAAAAAATTACGGATTCATCGAAGCTGAGAACGGAGATGAGTTTTTCGTTCACAAAACAGATGTAGTAGAAGGATCCCTTGATAAGGGACAACTCGTCGAATTCGAAATTGGAGAAGGGAAGAAAGGTCCCGTTGCACGCAACGTTGTCCTTCTTATTGAAGAGCAGTAAACTCTCCATCCCATCTTAAAATCGTATATAGGCCCTGTTTGCATGCAAACGGGGCCTATCTTTTACACTCTTTTTCCCATATCGTATTTGACTTCAGAAACACTTCCTTCGGCATCAAAGGTTTTTTTGATCCCATCTAGCTTGTCATTTACGTACGTTTGCAAGATCTTTGGGTTCCCATCGTCGTAGAACTTGTTGAACTTACCATCACGTAAACCATCTTTGTACTCCCCTTCAAAGACAAGAGTACCTTCTGCGTTCCACTCCTGATAGAGCCCGTCTTTCTCCCCATCTTTATAGTGCGCTAGTGCCGCTAGCCTTCCATCTTCAAAATAGGTTTTCTCTGGGCCCTGTTTTAGATCTTCAATAAACTCTACCTCACGAAACACCTCTCCTTTAGGGAAGTACTGTGTAGCTAAGCCGTGTCTCTTGTCCTTACTGAAATGGAGTGTCATATAGACTTTCCCTTTACCTGAGAAGATCGTTACAAGACCTTCTTTCATCCCAGCTTTGTATGGGGTTGTAGAGACTTTAACTCCGGCTTCATTGTACTCGATTGCCTCGCCTTCAGCCTTGTCGGCAACATAGTTTGCTTCTAATGCCTTTACTCGACCAAATGCTTGGTGAGGAGGAAAATACATCTCATGAAGTCCCTCACGGCGATTATTCACATAGTTGAAAATGACTTCACGACCATCTTTTGTTCGCTCAAAGAAACGACCGTGCAATTTTCCATCCTCATACGAAGCTTCTTCAGCTAACTGACCATTTTGATCCCACAGGACTTTGATACCATGGAGCTGACCGTTTTTGTAATTTATAATGGTCTGGGCCTTCCCATCTGGGTAGTAGGTCTGTTGCTCTCCATCAAGCTGACCCTCTTTGTTATAAACAAAAAGCCGTGCTAGCTGACCCTCTTTTTCTCCTTCTTTCAGAGGAAAAAACTCTTTGTGTGCTTTAATCGGCGTTGCTTTTGAGAAATGTTTGATGAAATGGACGGAACCATCTTCATGCCAACCTTTTAACTCTCCATCCAATTGGCCATCTTTATAGAAGCCAATGGTCTTGGCTTTTCCATTTTCGTAATATTCTTCTACTTTGCCTTCCCGCTTCCCTTTCTTGAAATGTAGGGTTTCACGAGGCTGGTTTTTTCCATAAAATGAACGAACTTGGCCGTTAGGCTGATCTTCAATATAGGATGCATCCATAAGGAGGGCTCCTTCTTCATTCCACTGTCTGTGGCGTCCCTCTTTTCTCCCTTGAGTGAATGCTCCTTGGAATTTGAGTTGGCCATTCGGATGCCACTCTTTCTGCTCTTTGTCGTGCTGGTCTTTAACAAAATGCTCTTTAACATGGGGCTTCCCATCTTCAAAGAACCGGAGCGAAGCTCCTTCCTTTAGTCCATCTGTATACTGAGTGCTCACAGCAAGATTGCCATTCTCATGCCACTCTTCGTAACTTCCATCTCTTTTGTTATTCTTGAAATAAGAACGCATTTTCATCTGCCCATTTGAGAAGAACTCAACTTGCTCTCCATCAAACTGGCCTTTGATATACTGGAATTTTGCTTTAAGCTGCCCATCATCGAACCACTCTTGAGCCACCCCATCCCGTACATTTCCAAGGAGGAAGTACTCTGCTACTTTCTGCCCAGCCTCATTGAAATGAACAACAGGCTCTGTGAGATCCCCTTCTGTGTTGTAAACGGCTTTGTAAGACAGTTGCCCGTTGGGATGGTTACGCCAGTGCTCACCTTGTGGAACCCCAACAATGAATGCCCCTTCTCCAAGGAGTTTCCCTTCTTTAGAAAAGACCTGCTCCTTTCCATGCTTTTTCCCTTCTCGGAATCGCACTTTATAGCTCTCTTTTCCATTGGAGTGGTATTGAATGTGAGAACCTATCGGCTGGCCTGCTTGGAAGTCTTGCACTTCAAGCATATTACGATCTTGATCGTATGCGACAACAGCTGGATTGCGCCCATCAGAACTTAAGACACCATTGCTATAGTGACGGCTTGACTTAAGGGTTCCATTTTCATGCCATTCGAGGGCTGTGCCATGAGGCACGCCGTTTTCATAAGGGACTAAAACAGCTCGCTCTTCGTTTTGGTAGTAGCGGATGAGATCCCCTACAATCTTCCCGTCTTGATATGTTACCTCTTCAGCTTTTTTTCCATCTTGATAATAAGAGGAAGCCTGTCCGTGTCGAACTCCTTTAGAGAAGGAGGCGACCCCATGTAATTTTCCATTTGGATAGAGAACTCTCACCTCGCCATCGAGAACCCCATGATCATAATAGGCAACTTTCTCTACCTGTCCTCCGGCAAAGAAAGAAACACTCACACCATGTGGAACGACCTCTGTCTTCCACTCTTCATAACCAGGAGACCCTTCTTCTACTACAGTCAGATCCATC
Organism: Chlamydiota bacterium; assembly: GCA_021772375.1. Taxonomy (GTDB): domain Bacteria; phylum Chlamydiota; class Chlamydiia; order Chlamydiales; family Rhabdochlamydiaceae; genus Sacchariniichlamydia. The sequence continues at coordinate 30,994 of JAJFME010000034.1, forward strand.
TCACTTTTAAGCTGCCCTGATGCGTAATAAAGAAGTTGCTTTACTGGGGATTCATTCTTCTCATTGATTTGTTCATAGAAAATGACTTTTTTAGGCAGCCCTTCATTGAAGTGCTCCAAAATCTTTGGGCGCCAATGAGGCTCCCTCTGTTTAAGCATAGGCTGCGGGTCTTGCGCAAATGCAAAGCTAGCAACAAATAGAAGTGAAAATAAAATCTTTGAAAGGCGCATGGGTATCCTCTTTAAAATGTTTGTCCAGAGGATAGTATATGCTGAAAAAAAAGGCGAGAATCTCGATTTAGATTGCGGTCACTGCCCCCTCTTTTGTTACACTCGTCTATTAAGTCAATTTTTTCATACGACCAAAAGGACTACCATGTATATTTTAAAATCTCTGACTTTCATCTGCCTACTCGCTGTCACACCAATACTGACAAGCGCCACTCCCATGAAATATCTTGAAGAAAGAATCCCTCCTGATAACCACCGCCACCAGACTTTTTCCTACGTTCTAAAACTTATGGAAGAGCGCAATGTGAAGATAGTGGTAGAAACGGGCACTGCAAGAGATGGCACTGCGAATTGTTTAGGAGATGGGTGTTCTACAGTTATTTTTGCAGACTGGGCAGATGATCATGACGCACAAGTATTTTCTGTTGATATTGACCCTGAAGCTTTGTCTTGTGCAGCAGGTGCAATTCCTGAAAAAAAGCACAGAGTAAATTTTATAGAATCCGATTCTATTAACTTCTTAAAAAATTTCGGTCAGACTATAGATTTTCTCTATCTAGACAGCTTTGATTTTGAAAGTTGGAATCCCCTTCCTTCGCAACAGCATCATTTAGCTGAAATTAAGGCAGCACTTCCTTGGCTAGGAGAAAATAGCATTGTAATGATTGACGATTGTGACCTTCCAGATGGAGGAAAGGGAACTCTTGTGATCGCATACTTAATTGAAAAGGGCTGGAAGATCATAGCTGACGGTTATCAAGTGATTTTAACCCGCAACTAGCTACTTCTGAAAGGGAAGATCAATCCCCAAGTAAAAGAAATGGTCCCCATTGTTTTTCATCCATGAAACTTTTTGCATCATGATTTTAACGATAAGTTGACGTATGATGGAGAAGTTTCTTTACCGGAGATCCATTCTTCTCATTGATGGAGGGGTTTATTTGGGGACTTGCAGAAATAGACCGAAGTATCCCAACATATAAGCCATTGAGCGCAAACGCCGGAGTATTCATATGCGAACACTGCTTTTGATTTTTCTTTTTTCTTTAAACACTTGCTTCTCCCTCAATCTTTCATCTCACATTCTTGACTATGAGACAAATATTACAGATCTATTCAAGCCAACCTCTATAGAAGAAAAAGCAACAGGTCTGGATGGAATCGATTGTGTATATGTAATTAACTTGGACAGTCGAAAGGAAAAATGGGAACGAACTAAACAACAACTTGAGAGTCAGGGCGTTCACTCCAATCGCTTTTCAGGTGTTAATGGCTGGGATATCTCTCAGACTATTTTAGATGATTTTTGGACTAAACATGGGCTTGACCCGGATAGTCCCCCCATACCTAGAGGGAAGTTAGGCTGTATTCTCAGTCACCTTTCTGTGATACAAGACGCATACGATAGAGGCTATGAAAGGATTTGGATCTTTCAAGACGACATACAAATACATCGCAACCTAAATCTAATGAGTTCATATATAGAACAACTTGAAATCATCGACCCAAATTGGGGGCTATTATTTGCAGATTTGGATATGAACAAATATGACAAGTCTGGAGAGTTTCTCCGTGCGCTTTGTATTACAGGAGTATATCGGCATAATCAAGATACCATGCCCGAGGAATGGTATCTCGAAAGAGAAAATATTAATGAAGATTTCCAAAAAATCCGGATGCGATATGGGTTTCATTCTGTAGTTGTTTCTAGAACAGGAATGAAGCTCGTACTCAACTACTTTAAGCACGTCATATTGCAAACCCATTTTGACATAGACATTCACTTCATTGAAGGGATGAATAGCTATGGATTAAGAGATCGAATTGTTTCCAATTCATCCGACTGGAAAATATCAGATTCGCATAGGCCATGCCGATCAATTGAAGAGCTCCCATCACCGTATAACACTCTCAAGCAAATTTTACCTTACAACAGTCATGGGTGGTATGCAAATGCCAATGAAATGGAGCATCTTATTAAGCGCCACAAACCAAAAACAGTTGTAGAATTGGGCTCATGGCTTGGAAAATCCACCCGACATATAGCTAAATTGTTACCTGATGATGGGAAAGTATTTGCAGTAGACCATTGGCTAGGGAGCGTAGAACATCAAAGTCCGGAAAGAACAGATGTGCAACATTTGCTACCAAGTTTGTACGAGCACTTTCTGTCAAATGTCGTCCAGGAGTACCTGACAGAAAAAATTTTTCCTTTGAGAATGACAACTGTAGACGCTGTACAGAAAATACGTCAGTTGGGGATCAAAATTGATCTTGTATATGTGGACGCCTCTCATGATGAGGAGAGCGTGTATAAAGATCTGTGCAATTGGTATCCGTTTGTCAAAGAACATGGGATTCTTTGTGGAGATGACTGGTCTTGGGGCGAAGGATATCCAATCCGCAAAGCTGTAACCCGCTTTGCCAAAGAAAATGGATTAAGAATAGAGACTCCTAGCGAAAGTTTTTGGATTCTTTATGAAGGATCTCGAAGAAGGCAGTCGCGCTCTAGCCACAAATGAGCTAAATTGAGTCAATGATAGCTTAAGCTCTTCTAGGGAAGAATTGAGTCATTTATCGATTCTCCTTGACTCCCATTCTTGACAAGAACGGGATGAAAATAGATGATCCAAGCATCTTTTGTTGTCTTTAGGAGATGATATTTTTGATTAGAAAACCTTTCAAAATAGGAATCTTGGTTTTTGTAAGCCTCCTTCTGATAGGGGAAGTATGGCACCTGGAAAACAAGTTCCTCTCTTATAAAAAGAAGACCCATCGTAAGCTCAAAAAATATAAGCACACTTCCGATAGATCCTCAGCTTTTCTCTTGCGCTACTTCCAAGACGAACTCTCATTACCTAAAGAACTAACCAACCTCCCTCTTTCCGATAGAGAAATTGTTCTTGACGTCAAGAAGCTTGATATTCGCAATGTCTTTGCCCCATATAATGCCTCTCTTATAGAAAAAGATGATGGATACTTCCTCTTTTTTCGGTATGACCAAGTACGCCAGATGCATATGAACATGTTTCATACCTATATTGGATGCGCCGAACTAGATAAAAAATTTCGCCAAACGGATAAAGAGTTTGTCCCCATTCGCACTAACAGTGACTATTCAGAAGACCCTCGAGTAATCAGAAAAGGTGACGAGTTACTGTTGATCTACAATGATCTCCTTTCAAAGAATCTCTATTCAAGGTCAATGCATGTTGCTAGCATTGATCCGGAATCAGGAGTAGCAACATCTGTGACGAATCTAGACCTACGGATGAAGCAAATGGAAAAGAACTGGGTTCCTTTTATATATGAGCCAGAACCCGGCGTAGAGTCTGTCCATTTTGAATATCAAATTTCCAACCCCCGCAGAATTCTAACATTTAACGAGACAGATCCTTCTGATTCGGTGAATTTTCGCCTTTCAAAAATACAAGACGCCGAAGGGCAAAGCTGGAAAAAGAAATGGGGTATGATCCGCGGAGGGAGCTCTGCGCGATTAGTTGATGGCGAATACCCTGGTTTTTTCCATAGCTCTTTTACGGATGTTAATGATACTTGCTGGTATGTGATGGGAGCCTATACGTTTGAAGCCCATCCCCCTTTTCGAGTGACGGCAATGTCTCCACATCCAATCCTATTTAAAGGGATTTACGACTCTCCTACTGTGAATACGGCGGACCTGAATAAATTTGTCGTTTTCCCGGGTGGATTTGTAATAGAAAAAGATGAAAATCGGACACTACTGCACCTGGCATGTGGGGAAAATGACTCTGCTACCAAAATCATTACGATGGATAAGAATGCCTTATTACAGAGTCTGAAAAAACTCGACCCTCAATGAAAAAGTCCAGAATACTAAAGCCCCTCTTTATAGCAGCGCTCTTATGTGCCACAGGATTTGGGCTTCTATCGTTTTCATCCAAATCCCAACCAGATCTGACGATTCTAGGATTCATTAACATGGGCGATGGCCTTGGAAGGCAATCTGCCGAGTTAATTGATGCATTCAAAGATGAGCTCAATGTGAATTTTGCTCCGACTAGAAGACAAAAAGCCAGCGATGTTCCAAAGCGATTTCGCAAACTTGTGAAAAACAAGCATCCAAAATGGGGTAAGGTCGTCCTCTTTGAAGAAATGCTTTGGTGGCCTAAGGAAGAGAAGTATCGTCATATCCTTAAAGCTAATAAAGACTCAATCCGTATTGCCTACTCCATGTGGGAATCAACTAAAATCCCCAACGAGTGGGTTCTGATCCTTAACAATCACTTTGACGCTGTAGCTGTTCCTGCTCCTTTTCTGGTAGAAGTCTACAAGGAAAGTGGTGTCAATATTCCGATTTTTGAACTTCCCTTAGGTCTGAATTTGAAGACCTTTCTAGATCAGCCACTCAAAAAGGAAAAGGGGACGCCATTTGTTTTCGGGAACCTCTCTGTTTGCAGTGAGAGGAAAAACCAAGTGCTCTTAATTCGTGCATTTGCAAAAGCCTTTGGGAATGATCCCAATTTCCAGCTCCGCATCAACTGTCGCTATGGAGAAAAAGAGATCAGTAGTGCAATCACCAAAGAGATTGTAGAGCTCGATCTAGATAACGTGATCTTCACCCAGTTCGCCCTGTCTCAAGAGGAATATCTCGATCTATTTAAGGGGATCGACTGCTATGTAAGTGTCTCAAAAGGAGAGGGATTCTCTATCCAGCCGCGAGAGGCTATGGCACTTGGCATCCCTGTAATCGCAACAGACAATACGGGGCAAAGAGTTATTTGCGAGTCGGGTCTAGTTAAAGCAATCGACTCCCCCATCCAGGAACCTGCTATTTTTCCCTGGGGCAACAGTTATGGACGAAACTTCAACTGTGTTGTCGACGACCTAGTTCAGGCTATGAGAGATGTCTGTACAAATTATGAGAACTACCTCTCTAAAGCCCCTCAGTCTAGAGCTTGGGCTAATCAGTATCAGTATAAGAATCTACAAGGACTCTACAGGAGTCTAATCAAACCTGAAAATATAGTTCTCGGTAAGGAAAACTGTATTACAGAGAGTGGCCTTATTACCAACTCACAAAACCTCTACGATAAGTATCTAGATCTTTTGCAATAGATTACGGAGCAGTTCAATATGCGCAGTACAATAATTTTCATTACCCAATATCTGGCATGTGCGATCCTATTTTTTTCATTACCATCTGCATATGGGCTAGATAAAAAGAAGTTGTGCGAACTATTGGATAAGCCTACACCCAGTTGGATGGAAGAGCGAATTTCTCAGAAAAAATCAGTTTAAATTTGTGGATGAAGATTCATTTGCATTGAACATCTACGATTTATTTGAGAGTCCAGTGAATATTTATTTCTACGATGGTCACCATAGCCAGGAATCTCAAAAGAAAGCTTTTACATATTATGACGAAATTCTTGATAACGTATTTATTGCCCTCATTGACGACTGGCACTGGATCAATGTCCGGATAGGGACCTATCAAGCATTTGATGAGCTCGGATACGAAGTGTTATTCGAAGAAGCTCTAGGCGAGGGCTATTGGAATGGGCAGTACCTTGCTGTAATCCGAAAAAAATAGAGAGCGCCTCTAGGAAGAGCAACCTACCTTCTGGTAGGTTGCTTTTCGTAGATTACTTACCTTGTTGAGAAACGCTTTTCGCAAGCCCAAGCATGCTTTTTCCAGCATGTAGTCCCATGATCAAAAAGATAAGGGGAGCTAGGAAAATCGCAACGATAAGGGCGACGATCCCAATAACAAGCTGTGTTGTTCCCTCTTTTCCGAAGACGGTTGATGCCATCTTGTGTGAGAGTTGATCGATTTTTCCTGGTAGAAAAACGCTAATGATACCGCCGATTCCTGCAAGAAATATACTAGTTGGTGCTCCCCAGAATACCAAGGTGAACAAACTAGCTAGCACAAAGAGGATGCAGAAGAAAATCTCAAATCGATTTTTTTTTGCATAACCCTCTAACTCTTTAACAGAAACGCCTTCGTTTTTTTTCTCTTCGTCCATAATGACTCCATAAATATAGCAGTGTTTAACGTCAATTTAAGTATTCAACATAATTTTAGCAATAGCGATACGTCCTTTCCTTGGATTTTTTTTCGAGATCCTCTAATATGGGCCCGTTTTCACCTAGGGTGGCCCGTTGATCATAGCTTTCCGACCTCGTTACTGCGTTGACCAAGTCTTCATGATTGCACAGTGGACTCTTGCTTCTATGACAGCGGTTGTCTTACTTGTTTTTTCTGTGTCCTTGATCCGTGGAAGAGAAGTAGCGATTACTCCCTATCTTGCCAGAAAGGAACTAAGCCTTGATTTAGATAGAATGCTTACAGGGCCTCTTGGGCTCTATGAAAGTAGTCGGCCCCCTTTAGCTCTGGCTTTGGAGCAAAAACTTGTCTTTCTCGCTCAAAGCATGCGTCCTGATGTAGGAAAAGTAGAAAAGGCCTTTTGCATTGGGGTAAAGGGATCTGATCAGACGAGAGTTGTCAAGGAAGGAGAGGCAATTTTCTTTGAGATGACTCAACACGATACAGGTGCAATTGAAGCAATTGAATTTTCTAATGAATCAGCAAGCAGCTGTATGATTCCCCATGTTTTAGATGGGAAATCGTTGCTGCTGAAACTAGGAGAGACAGAGATATTTCTTCAGGCGAGCTCTCACGGAAGAGCGGTCTCCGGCATGCAAACCGGCGTTGCTAACTTATACAAGGCAAAATGGTGGGGGCAGGATTTGTTCTTACGCCAATATGGCGGTAAAGAATATAGCTCTTTTGTACAGAAACACAAAATTGAGCTTGGTGAAGGAAAAAAGCGGCAAGTTCTTTTCGTCGGAGAGGGAGATTTTCTCTCGTTTACAGAAGGTAAATGGCACGTTCTTCCTTCTTTAGAAGAAGCTGACCCTAATGCGCCCTTAGCATGTGTGCAGTCTCTGAGCCGCGACCAGCTCGAGATAGAGGCTTGGGATGAGAAGGGTTTTTCCCTTTTTCAGACGAAGTTTGTATTGGAAAAAACTCCCCCTGTCCAAGTGAGTCTATCTGATTTGATTCAGGAGCCAAAATTACGAAGCGCTAAACAGATCTCTTGCAAAATTGGAAAAAAACGAATGGTTTTATCTCCGGGCGACTGGCTACTGAAGACGCAAACAGGCTGGCGCAAGCTTGTAGAAGTCGATGAGATCGAAGCTTATCTGAACCATGAACTATCAGGAGACCTGATGGTATTTGACTGGATCGACTCAAAAGGCAAGCTTAAAGGATACTATTTTAATCCGATGCGTACACAAATGGAGCCAATTGGAATTCGTGGCGCATCCTCTAAAATCAAGCGGACACAGAAAAGGACATCTCCAACGAAACGATGAAGCGATTACTACTAATAGTCTTTTTAGGCACTTTCCCTGTCCTCTTCTCTCAAACGATTGAGGAGAAGAAAGCACGAGCAGTTCCTGCAAGCGGGATAGAAAATGAACTGCAACCGGAAGTACATCTTAATCTGGTCAATCAACGGCTTGCCCAGTTGCGTACTAAGCTTTCTGAAAAAACAGCACTGGCTGAAGAGCTCCATAAAGCGGGAGCTACCGACGATGAGTACCATGGACTTTTGCAAACGGTACAGGTTGTCAAAGAAGAGATGGTTGCTCTGCAGGATAGATGGCGTAAAGCAGCTGTTGGAGAAGCAAAACGCGAAGATGAGGGATATGCCCTTTGGGATCAAGAAGAGACAACATTGGCCTCTCTTGTAATGGAGTATGGCGCATCTGAGTATCTGTATATCGTCCCTCCTGAAATGAGCAATATGAAGGTCGCAATGCACTCGAACATCCCGATCCCAAGGGAATCCTGGGGTGATGTTTTAGAGATCATCCTGGCACAAAATGGTGTGGGTGTCAAAACGATCAATCCCTACACACGTCAGTTGTTTATCTTTAAGCAAGATCCTTCTGCAGTAGCTGCAATTGCGTCGAAACCTGAAGATATTCAATTCATTCAAGATCATCGCCGGATTTTCTATGTCTTTTCTCCTCCGATTGAGCAAGTGAAATCGGCCTTTCAGTTTTTTGAGCGCTTCTCCGATCCCAAGATGACCTTTGTTTACAATATTGGAGGAAAGGTTGCTATTGTCTCAACGAAAGATGAAGTTGAGAAACTGATCCAGCTCTATAACACAGTTTGGAAAGACCCTCAGGGCAAAGTTTCTAAAGTTGTTCCGGTCACTAAACTCAAAATCAAAGAGATGGAGAAGATTCTCCTGACTTTTTTCAATGAGGCTTTAGAAAAGCCACAGCGCGCTCCTTTTGGTAAGTTCGACAATGACGGCCTTTCTATTTTGACACCACAGCACGGTAATTCTCTTGTTTTGATGGGAAGGCGTGAGGTTGTGGATCGAGCAGAAAAACTGGTTAAAGACACAGAAAGCCAGCTCCAAGACCCTGCCGAGATGACTATCCATATCTACAACTGTAAACACAGTGACCCGGTAGATTTGGCAAAGATTCTCGATAAGGTCTATTACTCGATTTTTCATGCAGTGCCTGAATTCAAGGACAATGTAGATGTCAGCTACACAGCTCGTGGTGCAGCTCTTCAAAGCGCTCCTGATGGATATGCACAAGCACCAGGGTTAACGGTCCCTCCTCAACGTTTTAAGCCTGAGATCGATACAAAGATCGAAATAGACCAAAATTCGGAACATTTTATTCCCGATCCAAAGACGGGGAACCTTTTAATGGTGGTCAGACGAGATGTCTTGTCTAGGATTAAAGATTTAGCCCGCCGCCTGGATGTCCCCAAGAGAATGGTGCAAATTGAAGTCCTTCTCTTTGAGAAGAAGCTCAACAACCAAGCGAATTATGGACTCAATCTATTGAAGCTGGGGAACGCAGACAATGGCGCCCGCTACGATGGACCCAATGTACCAGGTCCGCAAGGACTGGATGACCCCGTTGGAACAGGGGTGCTAGCATTCCTCTTCACAGGCGATAAATCTAAGTATTTCCCAGCATTTGATCTGGCTTACAGCTTCTTAATGACACAGGAGGACATCCAACTCAACGCGGCTCCTTCTGTAATCACAGTCAATCAAACCCCTGCGACTATTTCGATTATGGAGGAAATCTCCCTTAATAATGGAGCGGCTCCAATTGATACGAATAAGGGGATTGCCTTTGAAAAATCCTTTACTCGTGCGCAATACGGGATCAATATTATTTTGACACCGATCATTCACGTTTCCGATAATCTCGATGACTGTGATGAAAGCCAGGGGTTCGTCACATTACAAACCAACATCACGTTTGATACTACGAAACCAAGCGCAAATGGTCAGCCAACCGTTGACAAGCGGCATATAGAGAACGAAGTACGTGTCCTTGATGGACAGACTGTAATCTTAGGGGGGCTACGTCGTAAATCAATTCGGGATAGCAACCAGAAAGTTCCATTTTTAGGAGAGATTCCAGGCCTTGGCAAACTATTTGGTTCAAGTGAGTTAAGTGATGACAGCACCGAAATGTTCTTTTTTATCACTCCAAAAATAATCTCGGATCCAAAAGAAGAGCTACTTTGCTTGCGCTGTCGTGAATTAGATAGGCGCCCAGGTGATATCCCTGAATTCTTGTGCCGACTAGAATTGGCACGTGAGCGAGAGAAAAAGCGGCTCTTTTCAAACAGTATCCGAACCTTCTTCGGAGAAAAACAACACTATTACTATGATTGAGCAGGAGAACTTCGGAATTCAAACGGTTGGTCAACTCTTTGACTACCCTTTTGTAAAAAACAAAGAGCAGATCCTCCCTTACGAGTTTGCCAAAGCCCATCAGGCTCTTCCTCTCGAAGAAAGAGATGGAGTTCTTCTCGTAGCGATTTCAGACCCCCTGGCGCTTGAAGTCTTAGAAGAAGTCCGCCTCTTGACTGGAAAAGAGGTTGCAGATGTAATTGCTCCCGCAGAACTTCTTGAAACGGCAATTGAGCAGTGCTACCACCAAAGTGAAGCTGCAACTACACAGCTTTTTGATAGCCTTCGAGAAAATGCTTCCGAAGGTCCTCTTGAAGATGATGGAGATGGTTACGATCTCCTTGGGCAAAAAAGTAGTGACTCTCCAGTTGTACGGATGCTCAACGCCATCTTATTAGAGGCAATTCAGCAAGGCGCTTCCGATATCCATTTTGAACCTCTCGAAGTAACTTTTTCTGTCCGCTACCGCATTGACGGAGTGTTGCAAAAGCGCCATTCACCTCCAAAAGAGTATCAAGCACAGCTTCTTACTCGGATTAAAGTAATGGCACGATTAGACATTGCAGAGCAGCGTCTGCCTCAGGATGGGCGAATTAAGCTAAACCTTGGGGGGCGTCAAATCGATTTCCGTGTCAGTACGATCCCCGTTGTCTACGGAGAAAGGATTGTTCTGAGGATCCTTGATAAGAGCAATGTTTTGCTTGGCCTAGATAAAATCGGAATGCGTGCTGCTCTTTTAGAAAAGTTCAAAAACTTAATCAAGATGAGTGAAGGGATCGTTCTTGTAACAGGCCCGACTGGAAGCGGGAAAACAACAACGCTCTATAGTGGGTTGGCCGAGATTAATTCTTCCCATACCAATATCATGACAGTTGAGGACCCTGTTGAATATAAGCTACAAGGGATGGCACAGATTGGTGTGAACCCAAAGATCAACCTCACATTTTCCACGGGACTGCGCCATATTTTGCGCCAAGATCCCGATGTAATTATGATAGGAGAGATCCGTGATCGAGAAACGGCAGAAATTGCCATACAGGCAGCTTTAACAGGGCACCTTGTTCTCAGTACCTTGCACACGAATGACGCCCCCTCTGCCCTGACCCGTCTTGTTGACATGGGGATCGAGCCCTACTTGCTCTCTTCTTCAGTGATTGGAGTACTGGGGCAGCGACTGGTTCGTCAAATTTGCCCTAAGTGCAAAACAAGTTACGAGCCCACAAAAGCCGAGCTTGAGAACTTAGGAATCAAAGAATCTGTTGATTCCTTATATAAGGGTGCAGGCTGTCCCGATTGTTATAACACAGGATACAAAGGGCGTCTGGGGATTTATGAACTCATGCCAATGAGCAGTTCTCTCAAACGCAGGCTTGTTGATACAGCAGATAGTGCGTCTTTGCAGCAAGCCGCATTAGAAGAAGGGATGCAGCTCTTACGCCAAGACGGTGGTTATCTGGTTGCACAGGGGCTCACAACAAGTGCTGAAGTATTGCGAGTCACACGCAGTTGTGAGGAGTGAGTTCAATGCCGATATTTCGCTATAAAGCACTCACCAATACAGGAAAAAGAATAGGCGGTGTTATTGATGCCGACTCGTATGAGCTTGCAAAAGAGAGACTGCGAAAAGAAAAAGTTCTCGTTACGAAAATTGCATCGATTCAGAATAAAAAGGAGCTTTCACTAGCTCCTCAAATGCTTCTAGCGTTTACTCGAGAATTGGCGCAGCTTTTAGGGGCTGGCCTACCCCTTTATGAAAGTCTTCTCACAATCGAGGAAAAACATAGACGCCACCGGTGCCACCCCATCTTTCTTGATTTATGTGACAGATTGAAAAGTGGACATCAATTTTCAAGTGCACTGCAAACATACCCGAAGTCTTTCGACAAAATCTACATATCGATGGTTCAAGCAGGTGAAAGAACAGGCTCTCTTGGGTGGGCCTTCCAGCAGCTATATGACCTAATTGAGCGACGGCAAAGACTAAAGAAACAGCTTATCAGCGCTATGGCCTATCCAGCTTTCCTGGGGGGCTTCTGTTTTTTAGTTGTGACTGGTCTGCTTCTATTTGTAATCCCTTCAATGAGTGAGCTTTTTGAAGGCCGCTCACTGCACCCACTGACACAATTTGTATTGAGCCTAAGTCAAATCTTACAACGCTATTTCGTTATGATCATCCTTTCCCTGTCTACGCTTGTTTTAGGGGTGATCTCTTTCTTTAAACGCCCAGCAGGAAGACTCTTTTTCCAAAAAGTCTTACAGAAGATTCCCCTAATGAAGACTATCTTAACCCAAGCAGCGCTTATCCGTTTTTGTAGGAGCACATCGATTCTCCTATTTGGAGGAGTTCCTCTTACCACAGCTCTGAGTATTTCACGCAAAGTGATGAAGCATGCTCTTTTGGAAAAGAGTATTGAGAATGCTGAGAAACAGATTGTTGAAGGAAAATCCCTTAGTGAAGAACTAAGGCAATCTGCTCACATCCCCGCTCTTGTTACGCGGATGCTTTCTATCGCTGAAGAAACCGGAAAATTTCCTGAAATGTTAGAAAATCTCTCAGATATTTATGACCAAGAGCTTGAGCGGAGCCTGACCCATATCACTACATTTTTACAGCCTGCACTTCTTGTAATCTTAGGAGGCGTTGTCGGGCTAGTTATCCTATCTATTCTATTACCACTGACAGATGTCGGTTCACTAATTGCTACTTAAATGAGGACATTATGAAGAAAAAAAACGCCTTTACACTCCTAGAAATCATGATTGTGATCTTTCTTATTGGTCTGATTGGAAGCATTATTGGCTATAATATGAAAGGAAGTCTAGATGAGGGTAAAGCCTTTAAAACAGAGCAAGCACAGCTTCGGATCTCCGACCTACTCGATCTTGAAATTGCAAAAGGAGCTGATCCTGAAAAAGTTATAGAAGATCCTAGAGATTATCTCAAAGCCTCCGGAATTGTAAAAAATGTAGGCAAACTCATGAAAGATGGCTGGGGAGAGCTTTTTGTTATAGAGCTCGATGGACAGGGCAATGTGATTGCTCGATCAGAGAAACTAGACCTATTTAATGAGAAAAAAGCAGCACTACGGGGAAATGAAGAACTCTCAGACTAGGCCTTTTACTCTTTTAGAAATCGTTATTTGTATGGCTATTCTAGGGATTGCATCTGTTGGAATAGGCTGGCAAATGAAGAATATGATCGGAGAATACCGCTTCCAAAAAAGCATAGACGCTTTTCTTACAGATTTACGTAAATCTCAAGTCATCGCTCTATCAGATCGAATTGATGTACAGGTGCAGATTACGAAAAAGAATGGGCAGTACCAGTATAGCCAGCATGCCGATGATCCAGCTCCCTATTTTATTTCTAAGCCGGTGCGGCTTACTGGAGTAAAAGAGATCAAACAAAAAGATAAACATTTGGATACGTGCGTGTTGAAGATCTATTCCTCCGGAAGGATAGAGCCAAAAACCGTGCTTACATTCGTACAGAAAAGAGGAAAAGAGCTGGAGATGGATGTAAGCTCTCCACTTAACTTCCCAAAAAAGTTGCAACCATCCGACTGAAGATTTAGTATCATGGAAAAAGAGGTGCATTTATGAAAATTACAAGTCCTAAATTTAAGCATGGAGAGGCAATCCCCTCTCTTTATACATGTGAGGGATACGATTGGAATCCCCCCGTAGATTTTCATGAGATTCCTAAAGAGGCCAAAAGCCTTGTATTGATCATGGAAGATCCCGATGTCCCTACAGACATTCGGCCAGACGGACTTTGGGTCCATTGGATCGTTTATGAAATCCCTCCAGATTGCAAAGGGATCCCAGAGCATTCGGCTCCGCCCGGAACACATGGTCAAGGAACCAACACACGCACAGCCTATATGGGCCCTTGCCCTCCTGATAAAGAGCACCGCTATTTTTTCCGGCTCTATGCCATAGATTTCATGCCTGATTGGAAAAAAGGGATGTCCAAAGAAGAAGTAGAAAACGAGATCAAAGAGCACATCATTGAGAAGGCGGAGCTCATGGGAACTTACAAGCTCCAGAAAGAGCTGTAATTAATTACTTGACAATCCATACCCTTAAATACTAATTTGCAAATTAGAGAAAAAAATCCTGGCCTTACGCTGGGATATCCTTTTAATTCACAGGAGGAAAAGGGATGGAATCAGCACTTACACTAGCCAGAGTTTTTGGGCCTTTGCTCGGGATTTTAGGTCTATGGATGCTTCTTTACGGGGATAACGTAGTCAAAGTCATGAATGCAACAAAAAGCTCACCAGTAGCTCTTTACACTGGAGCGATGATTAATCTTCTACTAGGTTTGATCATTATCAATGGATTTAACGTTTGGGAGTGGAATATCTACTTCTTTGTAACACTACTTGGATGGATTCTATTCCTCCGCGGTGTTCTCGGATTGTTCATGCCACAACTTATCGTTAAAATCATGATGCAGAAAGCTTCATGGATGAAAACAATGGGAATCATTCCTTTCGTTTGGGGATTGATCCTCACTTGGACTGGATTCTACATGTAATTCATTGTTCAAGTGGCTGCAGTCTTGCAGCCACTTGAACTTTTCAATCAATTCTCAGGCGTATATAGCCAAGATCTCCTAATCAGCTCTTCTTGGACTTTGCCCCACATCATATTATTATCCGATAAGTTTGTAGATCGAAGCATCGTATCTAAAATAGCTCGACAGTTGTAGGGATTGAATACATCACACGCAACGTCATATCCAAATAAATGCAAGGTCAGATAAGCGCCTAATTGCTGCTCCCAAAAAAATAACTGCCTGATATCATAGCCCAATAGAGTTTCACAGTGTAGTCCAGTACTTTTTGCGTATTCGGTATTTGCTGGATAAGAATCAACTCCATGATGATATCTTCCCATGCCACACCACCCTCTTCCAATTTCCAGCAAGTTAGAGTTAATCATCAAAAACTGATCCTCTCCAAGCGCCTCTAAAATGGACTGGGTAAGATAGTAGTTGAAATGGACGAAGAGATAGTAGCAATTGCTTTCTAAGGCAACACGTAGCTGTCTAGATATTTTTTTCGGATAATCTTCTGCAGTAATATGAGTAAGATTGAACTGCGAACATATTTTCTCTGCATGAGGAAGATCTTCAGTAATAGAACCAAAATAGGTAAATCCGATAGGCAGTTGCTTAAGAGTGTCAGTAAAAGACAGGGTAGCCCTACTATCTAATCCAGCAGTAATGGAAAAAATGAGCGGCTTTTCCTGTTGTTTCTCTGCCCCTTTTAGAGACTCTCGAGCTAGTTTGCAGAAACGATCTATAGCTTCTTCTTTTGAAAGGGGTGAAAATTGTTCTCTTGGGAAAAATCGATCTACTTTTCCACTACCGATTTCCACAGAGTGATTTGGCATCAAACAGGATACATTTTTATAAGCGGTGTAACACCCAGGATAGGCTTTTGGCCATTCTCCTGGAGAACCAGTATCTATGAACTTTGAAGCCACCTGGCGTTCTGTCAAATTCTCAGCTAATAATTTTGCATGACCTGTAATAATGTTGGAATCAGGAGAATAGTATATCTTACGAAATCCAGCAGCATCTGAAACGACTTTTAGTGACCCCTCGCAGGCTTGATAGAAGATGGCATAACGGCCACATATGTAATCACCTTCGGCATGAAATGCTTCTTCGGAAATGGATAAGGCCTTTTCCAATTTATCTACAATTTCTTGCTGTGTTACATCGGAATCTCGGACATCTACCGCAAAACCTAAAAGGCAAACTTGCTCTTTGGGCGAGGTGAAAACGTTTACATGAGGATCCACCCATAAGTAAGGGGTTAC
This sequence comes from Chlamydiota bacterium, assembly GCA_021772375.1. Taxonomy (GTDB): domain Bacteria; phylum Chlamydiota; class Chlamydiia; order Chlamydiales; family Rhabdochlamydiaceae; genus Sacchariniichlamydia. The sequence continues at coordinate 46,796 of JAJFME010000034.1, forward strand.
CTGGGAGTAGTGTTTTGGAATTCTAGAAGGTTTTTTTGAATATAAAAATCCGCGAGTATACAGATACGGATTTGAAGCGTCTTTTGCATAGAGCATGCTGCAGAAAAAAAGAAAAAAGCTAATTCCACGGGAGATGACTTTCATGGAGCTATTTCATCCTAGTTAAAAGGTTTCTGCCACCAGTCGGTTTTCCAGCCGGAATACCAAAACCCGAATTTATCTGGCCCAGTTTGTTCTGTGCTAATGTATTTCCAACTTTGCATTAGGGGGAAAACAGCGTGATACTGCTTTCTTTCCGCATTATCCAGCATTAGTATTCCACCCGGTTTTAGCTTAGAGAGCGAGTGTGCGATACATCCTTTTCTGTTTCTTCCGTCAACTAAAATTAAATCAAAGAATTCATCAGGAAGTGTTTCACACAAGCAATAATAAGGAAGAGGGTGAAGTGTGTAGTGAACATCATGATACTTTTGTTCTTTGAGGGTTCCGTTGACTATGTGGTAGTACTCTTCGTTATGTTCAATAGAGTAGAGATTAGGCGTACGCTCTGCAAACCAAAGTGTTGAAGCCCCTGATCCGAATTCGAGGATTACGGCGTCTGGATTTTGGGTTAGATATTTTTCTAGATATGCGATTGCCTTTTCGGTGAGCCAGGGTTCTGTACGGGGTAAAGAACTAAAAGCTGCTGAAAAGCTCAACAGAGTAAAAAAAAGGGTGCCAAAAAAGTGTTGCATCGTTCTCCTCCAAGAATTTTGACACCTTATGTATCACGGTTGGACCAAAGCTCGCCAGAAAAAAAGTAGTACGGAAAAAAACTAATCCTTAAAAATGACAAGCCCGATTGACGTGCATTTATACTTATCGATTTTAAGTTTAATATGTTTGTCATGACAGTACGGTGGTAAATCGGTATACCGATCTAGCGGCTGATCTCCTTCAGAAAAATTGACAGGAAGAACGCGATATCCTAATCGAGACAGCTCCTCGACAAATCTTTCTATATCCCTTTTTCTATAAAGAACTGTAGGCCCCTTTGTGAGTGTTCTATTGTTAGAAGAAATATTGAATTCTGTCGTATGGACTGCCACTCCGCCAGGATTCAAGCATTTGAGGCTATTTTTGATGAACTCGAAACCTGCCTGAATGCTACCCAAATGCTCAAGGGCACAGGCTGACCACACAAAATCAAAACCTGTTAAGTCAGGATCTATAGCATTCATATCGACTGAGCGATAATTAACAAGTCGGTAAAAATCTTCATCAGGACAAAGTTTCCTAATATTCAGATCCTCAAGAGAACTTGCCCACTGACTAGACTGTGCCCAATTCGAATCAAAGGCAGCTTGCTGATTTTGATCAGTTGCAAGCAGCTCACAACCATAATTGGCAAATAAAGAGGGAAGAGGCTCTTTTCCAACTCCAAAACCCAAACCAATTTTCCCAGGTTGTAAATATCCATATTTTGAAAGGACTTGGCAAATGTAGCAGAGTTCCCATTGTTTACGATGGAACGTTACTGCATCTCCCATCTCTTCTGCAAAACGAACGAAATCAGGAGAGTGAAATTGGCTTTCCGTTGCCATCTGAGACACTGGATTTTCAAAAGAGGGCTCTTGACCAAAAATCGAACAGGAAAAAGCTAGTAGGGAAAAAATAAAATATCTCATTGAACACCTCATAAAAAAAAATAGCATATACCATCGCAGCTCAATGTCAATTAAATTTTAACTGGCCAAAATATGGCACTTCTCCCATGAATGTGGATTTTTCTCCAGATAGAAATACGTGGATTTAAATTAGACGGGGAAATTTTCTAGACATACAGATTTTCCCAGGCATAATCATCTGTTCATGTGGGGCGCTTGCCTCGTTTTAAAGAAGGAAAAAAACTCATGAGAAAGTGTTTTATACTTGTACTAGCCCTTAGCCTTTCATGCATTCCGGCATTTTCATCTGTTACACAGCTGATATTCAATGGGGAATCTGAAGAAGTTCTTAAAATTGCAAGCAAGTACCTGCCTGAAAGCCCCGTGATCGTTGAAGCGGGAGCTTATAACGGAGACGATACAAAAAAAATGGCGAAATTTTGGCCTAGCGGGCAGATTTACGCATTTGAACCTATGCCGGAGCTTTTTTGTGATTTATGTGAGATCGCAAAATCTTTTCCACAGGTCACTGTTTATCAGGAGGCTCTTGGGGACAAAAGTAGGTCCGCCGTTTTTTACACCTCGTCATGGGTGGATAGGCCCTCTTTGGTTGGGGGTTCAAGTTCTCTACTCCCTCCAAAGGAGCATCTAAAGTTTGACCCTACAATCACGTTTCCCGCAGAAATTTTTGTTAAAATGATTTCTCTTGATGACTGGGCTACTAGGGAGCTAGTAGATAAGGTGGACTTCTTCTGGCTTGATATGCAGGGCTACGAGAGAAACATGCTTGAAGTTAGCAAAATTGCCAAACAGGCAACTGTGATCTATGCTGAGGTGGAGTTTGCTGAAGCTTACAAGGGGCAATATCTGTATTGGGATGTAAAAGAATGGTTAGAAGCTAATGATTTTGATATTATTGCAGCGGATTTTGATGAGTCTTGTATTGCTGAGGAGCTGAAAGAGGGGAGATATTTTGGGAATGTCCTTTGCGTAAAAAAACGAGAGCTACAACCTGTATCGCCGTAACTGTCAAATTCACCCATGCCCATCAGATAGAGATTTGATTTACGCTGTCCTCCTAAGGAGGATGGTGTGGCAAGCCGAGAAGAAAAATACGAACTGTGGGAGCAAAGAAGCAGGAAAGCCAGCAGACGTCTCGCTATCCCTAGTCCAAAAGCTGTCGAGCTACGTTAGTCCTCTCTCAAAAACTTGGCGAGCTCCAGCCCCCATCTTTGCCAAGAGCAAAAAGGCTAAACCAAGTCAACCTGGGTGGTCTTAACGCTTTCCTTGAACGAGCAGAATGACTTTCTTATTGCCATGTGCATCATATTCTAGAGCTTTTTCCCCTTCGAGATAAAAGGGAGCCTTTGTTAAATCTAATGGCCTCAATCCCCCAGAATTTATTTCTCCATTTATATCAGCTACTATTAAAGGATCATAGACGTCGTTTGTTAATAAGCAATACTTGAATTTAGAAAATTGGCTCAGTACTTTATGAATGTCTCCACTAGACATGTGCTGCATAACATCTTTACAAACTAGTAAATCGGCTTCAGGCAATTCATAAGTCGCTACATCTGCGTGTACAAAGCGAATATTAGGAGCTGAAAACTGCTTTTGATTTCTCCTAATAATATATTTAACCACGTCAACACCTGTATATTGGATATTATCCCAATTAAAATGGCGAGAAAATGACCAATCGCCACAGCCTAGATCTACCACCGATTTAATATTGTGCTGTTCTATAAACTTTGCTAGGTAAGAAGTGTATGGCTTTGCATTCTCCACGGTTGAGCCCAAGCCAGAGCACCCTTCACCTTTCTCATTTCTTCCCCATTCAGCTGTTTTGTATATATTTGTAAAAACAGATTCATTCCCACTCACTCTACAGATGTCCTTTCCAAATATCTTTCTATATTTATTAAAAAGCCTTTTCGAGTTAGTGACTATCCGATCATTAGTAACTACGTTTGCATCACCCAACACGATCTCTTTAGGGCTGATAAGCATTCGATACAACGGCTTTAGCTCAGAGTACTGAAACTGACTCGCCCAGGCCCGAGCTTTTTCTCCAATCCCTAAATAATGGTCGTAGTTGCTCTTCACTTTCTTCATCGCATCTGCAAGCTCATCAATAGAGCAATCAAAATTGTGGCCATAGTAGTCTCCCCATGGGCCTTCCGCAATTTTTTTGATCGGGCTATTTACGATCTCCACTAGTCCGGACTCACAAACAGGAATCTGTCCCGTGTTATTTGTTGCAATTACTGGAATACCTAAAGCCATTGCCTCGCGAGGCTGGATAGAAAAACCTTCCCCTTTAGAAGGGCTAACATAACAATCTATTTCTTTAAATTTAGCGACGTATTCACTCCTAGAAAGAGACTTCTGTGTAAACTCTATATTGTTTAAGTCTAGCTCGGCGATTGCCTTTGTAATTTCATTTCTTATTTCTTTGTCAGCGTAGCGAACATTAATCCGCAGCTTAACACTTGGATCATCGCCAAAAGCTTTGCCAAATGCACGAATGAGCGTCTCATGATTCTTTCGATCAGACCCAGCGGATAAATTCCCAAATACTAATTTTTCACCGCGCTTTTCCTTAAGAGGTTCTGCTAGGAATCTTTTCATGTTAAGTCCTAATGGAACCTCAAATACGGGGATCAGGACTCCTGAATTTTGATACACATCAATTAAAAAATTTGAAGGGACAGCTACTGCATCAAATGTAGTATTTAGAATATCCACCCATTCCTTTGGAATTTTAGTCGCCTCATACATCGAATAGGCAATCTTGATGGTATCTTTTGGACAATCATGAAGCTTGCCTACCATAGATCCTTCAGAGGGACTCCATAGAACATCCTCAAAAAAGATGACTTTCCCCCACTTAGAAGTGGTATCTGCTGCAAGCTTTTTCATATATTTGGGGGTCTTTGCACGTTTAATTTTTCTAGTGTATTTAAAGCTGACATCAAGCTCTTTACGGAAGGCATCAACAAGCTCGGGACTCTGTCTTCCTATGCCGTCTGCTAGGTTGACAAATCCCATAACAGTTAGATCCGGGCGAGAAGACCAACGCGAGCTCGCTAAGTTCACAACCCCTACTCCAAGCGCTATAGCACACAGCAAACCCAATATCTTATAATAGCCAAATCTTTTCACCGGTTACTCCCATGAATTCCAAAAGATGCTGAGTGTAAATGAGGATTCAATTGAATGCAATTCTCCAACTCCCCTATTCACTCCATGAAAAGTCCACAAAACTGGTGGTCTTTTAAGCTTCTTAGAGGAAATGGATGTTTTGGTTGTGACTACAGTAAAACAAACAACCTTTCATAGAAAAGAGAGACTAGTGAACACTGACCAGACTTGCGCCTTAAAAAAAGAGGGGGTTACTTGACTTCTGATTTGCGCTTAGCGATGTAATCTGTGAGCGTAATGTCTCCTTCATGGAAGCACTCTGTAAGCATCAGGCTCTCATCGTGGTTTTTTTCCATGTAGGTTGAAAGGTCTTTAAGAGAGGCGGCTTCTTGATCTTGCACATGCAGCGCACGACAAAGACTTGCGATGCGAACAAGATTAAAACCATAGAGAAGAGAGTCCTCTTTAAGCTCACTTTTTAAAGAAACCGATTGTTTAAGCGCCTCGGGAAGATCCCCTTTCGCAATGAGAAGTGATCCTTCTGCAAAGGCTGCATGTCCAGGTGATTGCTTGCCAACTCGAGCTAAAACCCGATTTGCAAAAGGCTCTGCCTTATCCGCCTCATTCTGCACAATAAATCTCTCAGCGACACGAGCTCCAAATTTGGTTTCTAACTCAGGATGCACCGCTAAGGCTCTTTCCAATTTATCAAAACCTTCGCCAAGATTCAGCCATTTCTCAAAGGCTTGGTTTGCAGCCAAGAACTTAGCCTTAGGTGGGGCATGCATCCTCCCAATCGCCTGAAAAGCAATAAAAAAAGTGGCAACAACAAGTGTTACTCCGTAAAAGAAATGACGCTGCTTTCCCTGCAGCCATTCGATCCACTGATCACGCATGCTCTAATATTACTAACTTCTTAATTATTTGGGTAGTTTATTTCTGTTCAACAAGAGGGCGTTGAAGACAACGGAAACCGAACTAAGTGCCATGGCAGCCCCTGCCACCATGGGATTAAGGAATCCCATTGCTGCAAGGGGAATGCCTAAAATATTATAACCAAATGCAAAGACCAGGTTCTGAATAATTTTTTTAAATGCAGCTTTGGATAAGAGGATGGTATCGACTACCCCCATCAAATGAGAGCGCATCAACCCAACAGAGGCTGACTCCATTGCAACATCTGTCCCAGAGGCAATGGCAAATCCCACGTCTGCTGCAGCTAAAGCTGGCGCGTCGTTCACCCCATCTCCTACCATTGCAATGGTCTTGCGCTTTCTTTTGGCAGATTCTACAAACTTAGCTTTCCCCTCTGGAAGAACCTCTGCTGCAAAAGAATCAAACCCAAGCGCATCTGCTACCCTCGCAGCAGACGCTTCTCTGTCCCCGCTTAATAGCACTGTTTCAATACCCAAGGACTGCAGCTTCTCTACAGCCTCTTTGCTTCCCTCTTTAATTCGGTCGGACAGGATAAAATAGCCAAGGAAAAGCTTTTCTGTACCAAAAGCTGCAACCATTCCCGTTTCATCGGCAAGTATTTTTTCTAATTCTTCTGCGGGAACTTGTTTCTCTTTTAGGAAAGTAGGTGAGCCGAAGAAATAGTTTCTTTCATCGAAATAACCACTTACTCCTCTTCCTGGAACAGAGCGAAAGGCAATCATTGAAGGAAGCGTGACGATATTTTTTGATTTTAAAAACTCTAAGATAGCTTGGGAAGCTGGATGTTCGGAGTGTTCACAGAGAGTCTTTATCAGAGGAAAATACTGCTCATCTATTACATGCTTTTCTATGTTCAACATCCCTTCTGTGACTGTGTTGGTCTTGTCGACAAGAATTTTATTGATTTTTTGTGCTTTCTCAATTGCTTCGGCGTTTTTGATAAAGATCCCTTGCTGAGCGGCCTTCCCGCAAGCAACTACAACTACGATGGGAGTTGCAAGACCTAAAGCGCATGGGCAAGCGATCACCAAGACTGCAACAGCATTAATGAGTCCCTCTACCGGATTTTTTTCGATGAATGCCCACGCGAACCAAGTAAGTAAAGCTATCACTAATACAATCGGAACAAATACTCCTGAAATTTTATCTGCAAGTCGCTCGATCGGGGCTTTAGACTTCTGAGCATTTTCAACAAGATGAATGATATGGCTAAGAGTGGTCTCTGCTCCCACTTTGGTGGCTTGTGCTATGACAGTGCCATGTTGATTGACAGTTCCTGCAAAAATAGGACTATCGATGCTCTTTTCTACTACGATGCTCTCGCCTGTAAGCATCGACTCGTCGATGGCTGAACTTCCCTCTACGATTGTTCCATCTACTGGTACTCTGTCACCAGAGCGAACCATAAACAGATCCCCTTCTGCCATTTCTTCTACGGGGACCTCAACGAATTCCTCTCCCCGTTTGACCCGAGCTAATGAGGGTTGCATAGAGAGGAGAGCTCGCATGCCACTTTTTGCACGGCTTTTAGACCGGTCCTCCATAACTCGCCCAACCAGAATAAAGGTGATCAATACACTGCTTGTTTCAAAATAGACGCCGCGGGATGGATCTGCAAATATCGCATAAAAACTAAAGAGATAGGCAGCTGATGTTCCTATGGCAACAAGTGTATCCATGTTGGCTGAAAATCGTTTAAGCCCCCACAAAGCGCCGACATAAAATGGCCATCCGCAAAAAAATTGAACGATCGTAGCTAGAACGATTTGCCAATTTAAGGAAATGTCCAGACCAAACATGTAAAGAAGAAGAGGAAAAGAGCAAATAGCCGCTACAACCGTACGAATAAATAGCCACACGAAAGCCCTGCGCCCATTTTGACTATTACACGAGTGGCATTGTTCCATCAGATAAGCTTTTGGTAAACTGCTTCCATCTGATCTAGGGTATGCTGCATAGTAAATTTATTTTCAACTAATTGGCGAGCTCTTTTTCCCATTAGAGTCCGCAATTCTGGATCATCGTAAAGTGAGAGAACAGCGCTAGCCACCTCTTTGGGGTTAGATGGGGAGACTAGAATTCCTGTCTGATGGTCATAACACACTTCAGGAAGACCCCCAACAGTAGTTGTAACCAGTGGTTTTTCTAAGTAAGCTGCTTGCAGACAAGCCTGAGAAACGCCTTCATTGGCTGTACTTAAGAGAGTAAAAACATCTAGTGCTGCAATAGCTGGATAGGGATTATCAAGATGCCCTGTAAAAAAAAGGGTAGAGCTAAGTGATAACTCTGCTGCAAGCGATTTATACTGATCAACAAATCCCCCGCCAATCACAACCCACTTAATTTGTGGAATATCACGAAGCAAGTGAGCTGCTCGTATTAGGTCTTCAATCCCTTTCCAAGATCGCACAATGCAGGCAGTTCCAACCAAACAATCATCCGGGGTAATCCCCAAATCCTCTCTGAATTTCTGTACAGATTCCTCCTGTACACGAAGTCTTTCTGGTTCGACGCCAGTTGCAACTAAGCGACAGTTCTCAGGCGCAATTTTTGATTGATTCACGATCAAGGGAATAATCGCGCTGGAGGTAGTCACTACCTGGTCCGCGAGCTTATTATAAAGCAAACGACTGTTAAGTCCCTTTTTGATCGAAGTGGAAAGATGGCGCGTACGAACTACTTTTTTCCTTGCAATGCGTCCAGCTACACCTCCAATCCAAGCATCTGTTGAAGAGTGGGTGTTGATAAGATCGATCTTGTGCTTGGCTATAATTTTTAAAAGGGCAAACACCCCAGGAAGGGCCTTGGGTTTAGCAAAGTCGACTTCATAAACAGTAAAGCCAAGATTACGGGCTTGTTCTACTAGCCTCCCTCCCGTTACAACAGCCATGATTACTTCATATCCGCGATCACGCATCCCTACAGATTCGCGTAAGATACGCATCTCTTGACCACCCCACCCATTCGAACTTTCAGTGTGTAAGATTCGCATGCTCCTCCAAAAGTTGTGTCAGAATCCGCCTATGCCCAGAAGAAAAAGCAAGTGAAGAGAGATGTTCTACTGAGATCCATTCATGTCCTAAGACCTCTTGTTTCTCTTTCGCCTTCCAAATCGCAGGCAGTAGGCGCGCTTTATACCGAGTGAAGGTATGAGTAACTTCGTTTAGCTTTTTACGAAGAAAGAGCTCACCCCTATACAATGAATGGGGCATCTCTCCCTTTTCAAGATAAGGAAACTCATAAAGTCCGGCCATTACCTGTTTTCCCTGTTGTTTCTGCACGAGAAAATCCTTTCCATGATAGATCACAAAAACCTCTCTTTCGAGAGCTGTAACCTGGACTCGCTGCTTCTTTCTGGGAAGCAGCTCTGCCCTTCCCAAACGATATCCAAGGCACTCATCCAAAAGAGGACACCGATTACAATCAGGCTTTTTTAAACAAACCTGAGCACCCAGCTCTATCAGGGCTTCCATAATGACCCAAGGCTCTGTATCTGGCAAGAGCTCTTCTACTCTTTTCCGCAAGAGCTTTTGAACAACAGGTCGATCAATTTCCTCTTCTATACATAAAAGACGGCTGATCACCCGTGCTACATTGCCATCAACAGCAGCAGATTTTTGATGGAAAGCAAAACTTTGAATCGCCCCAATTGTATAGGGCCCAAGCCCCTTTACTTTCGCTAAATCACTAGTATCTTGGGGGAGCACTCCACCGTGGTGGGCTACCAAGTACCGAGCTCCTTCCAGCAAGCTACGCGCTCTTGCATAATAACCAAGCCCTTCCCAAAGTTTGATAACCTCCTCTTCTGAAGCACTTGCCAGTGCTTCAATTGAGGGGAAACGCTTTCTCCACCTTTCAAAATAGGGAACAACAACGCTAGCTCTTGTCTGCTGGAGCATCACTTCCGATATCCAGACTTCATAAGGAGAAGGATCCTGCCTCCAAGGAAAACTCCTCTTATCCTCCTCAAACCAAGACCTTAGCCTCTCTATAGAAAATTCTTTCTTGTGAAATGGTTGCATTGCTGATAAATAATAGAATCCTAGGAGACATCATGGCATCAACAGAAATCTCGAGCAAGCAAAATTGGGAGGCTACTCATGAAGCACTCAACCTTGCTTTGAAAAAGGAAATCGAGATCATGCGGGAAGTACTTGCCAATCTCCACCAAGAGGAGCTCTCCCTATTAGAAAGTGATGCTCTCCAATGGCAAAAAGTCATGCAAGATCGCTCCAACTTTGTCATGCAACTCCACAACCTTCGCTTAGAGAGAATGACAACTACAGAGACCCTCACCAAACTCGCCGTTATTCTGGGAAAAGAAGAAATTCTCCCCACAAACGAAGCGTCCAGCTGTGAGGTTCTTACCCAACTTGACCAACTTACAGCTCTTTTAGAAAGAACAAACCTACAAAACTGCCGTAACGATGCTCTATTCGATCAAGTAAGACAAAAAGAAGAGCTTCCCCTCTACTGCAACTACCCTCATCCCCTCCATACAAAAAAGAAGAGAAAAACCTCCGTTGCGACCTATACCAGGAAGCGTTAGGATATCCCCATGCCCAGCGCAGGACTGATTTATGGACCAGAATTTCATCACCTCGACCACTTAGCACCCCTCTGTTCTCTTCTTGAAATCCCCCTCATCCTCACCGATCCTGAAATCACCACCCAAGCACAAACCTTCTATCCCAATCTCAACATACTCCACTGGGGCCCCCATCAAGCCCCAGAAAAACTCCTCTCTCAATTCGATACAATTTTCTACTCTATACCCCGCATTCTCTTTGAAGAGATCTTTTTCTTTGCACAGGCCCTCCACCAAAAAAGGATCCGAACGATCTGGTGTCCCCATGGCAACTCAGACAAGGGAAGAGACTCCCCTTTCATGGAAGGACTTAAGGAAGAAGAGCATCTTCTCACATATGGCCCCCGGATCGAAGCCTTCTTAAAAGAAAAAGGGATTACAGCTCCAATGACTCGTATCGGAAACTACCGCCTTGCTTACTACGAAAAACACAAAGCCTTCTATGACAACCTAGTTCCCAAAAAGAGTGGGCCTACCCTTCTATATGCACCCACCTGGCAAGATCAGGAGGAAAATTCCTCATTCCCAACTCTTTGGCCCCATCTTCTCAAGACCCCAAGTCACCTCTCTCTTATCATCAAACTCCACCCCAACCTCTATCACCAGTTCCCCGAAGAGATCGAGACACTTCGTGAAAAAGCCCCGAAAAACGTCACTCTCCTCGAAAACTTCTCTCCCATCTACCCTATCCTTGCGCAAGCAGACCTCTACATTGGAGACAAATCCTCCATTGGCTATGACTTCCTCGCCTTCAAAAAACCAATGCTCTTTCTAATCGACTCAGACTTAGCTCAAGGAAAACCAACTCTCTCCAAAGAGAACTACACCTCCCTCTTCACTACTTGTGAAACACTTCTCAACACCGCACCGGAAGAAGATCCTCTCTACACAGAAACCTACTCTAGAGCAGACATGACAAAAGCCCTCTTGCTTATGCACGAGGGCTTTAGCACCACGGATCTATCAGACTAAAACGACCAAATGAATCAGGACTCCCTAAAGTATTCTCAGGCCATGTAAAACGGCTTTACATCATCTTTTAAGGGAAGTTCTGCTGCCTCTTCATTATTGATAAGGAATTGGGTATTACCGCCGTTGTACTTAAAATGCATAAAGTGAACAAAATCAGTTTTTGCATCTAAAAGACCTTCTGTTCTACTTATTTTAGCCTCATCAATTAACATTGCCTGACCAGCATCTGGACTGGCCCAGTAAAAAGCCCATTCCCCACTCTCGTCATTAATAGCAATACCCACCACTCCATGCCGATTGTAGGCCGTTTTATGCAGCTTAAAGCCCTCCTCAAGAGCAAAAGATTTGTTTGATGCTTCCTGAAAGCTGATTGCTCTAGGCTTGTAGTTGTGAATATAATAGATCTTTTCCTTATCCTCGATATAGTAAGACCCATGATTTGTCCCCTGCCAGAAAATCACAGCTTCAATAAATTGCTCAGTATATTTAAAGAAGATGTTCTCAACTCCTTTAATGTTAAAGACTCTCTGTTCATTAGGGAATCCGGGGTATAGTACGGAGGAACCAAATACTGTAAATTTATACATAGCTCCCTCTTCAGTTTGCATTGCATCTGTATCAAGTACAGCTTGCACTTTCCCTTCTGTATCATCGGTAACTTTGAATTTTTCTAAGTTTGTGTGTGAGGACCCTGATGAGGCTTTTACAGTAGGAACAAACCAAATATCAACTTCTCTATTTTTCGTGGGTGATGCGTACATTGTTAGTTTCCTTATTTCCATTAAAATTATTGATGAGCGGAGAAATCTTGTAGTGAGTAAACGGATTAAATGCAATCAGGAAATGCGTAATAGATTGACTGTTACATTATCATCCGATTGATGCTTGTTAACCGCATGAGAAGCGAGAACATAGGCCAACCCCGACGGCATTACATGAGCAGCTTCAATGATTTTACTCTCTGGCATAAAATCTTTCAGTCCATCACAAGCAAGAACTACCACATCGCCAGGCTGTAGCTTATTTACGGTGACTTTCGCTTTTTGCGTGACAAGAGGGCATCCATTTAAACTTTCATAGTAAGCATCTCCAATAGCTCGACTTACATTAACACCATCAGAAATATGCGCTCTCAGATCTTTGGCATCTCCCCCTATCCCTTGCACATGCGCCTCGATTGCTTGATCGTTACTGTGTGCCAGCTGCAAGCGTTCAAAATCCTTGCTACTCAACCAATCGCGTACACAAGAAAGAGGAACTGATTTTTTATTCCGGTAAATATTTGCTTCGCTATCACCAATGGTCGCGGTATAGATGAGGTGAGTTTTCTTATCGATATAGGAAACAACAGCTGTTGTTCCTTGCTTGTCCCACTTGCTTTCTTTTTTCACCTCAGCATGGACTTCATCGACTACTTTTTGAAATGCTTGGTGAATATCACCATCAACTTCGGACAAATCTACAAAAAACATACTTTGGAAATAGTCTTTAGCAAACTCAGCAACGTTGGCTCCCCCGTGACCATCAAACACCCCAATAAGAGCCCGATCATCCTTCTCTAAGAAAAAATGGGCATCTTCCATTGCAAGCCTCAACCCTTGCCGTACTGCAGATTCATTCTTTAGAGAGATTGGTGTTTTTTCTTCTTTTTTTAATTCTTCTATGGAGGGAAGCCCTTTCTCTAAAGAGGTATATGAGTTCGGATCAGATGAGTAATGCTCTTCAATTGCTTTTCTGGCATTACACCACATGCTGGCAAGAGCATCACAAGGAACGTTAATTGGGAAAGAATTCATCCAAGAGAGTATATTGAGGATGGAGCCAAAAGCCAATATAAGAGAAATTTTTAGTTGAAAACAGCTGCTATCAGCACAGGACCCGAAACACATCTTGACCACTTAGCTCCCTTATGCGCTCTTTTAGATGTTCCTCTGATCGTCACAGACGAATCACATCTAAACTTGGGAAAGAAATTCTATCCCATGATTGATATCCAGTTTATAGCTCTTTCTGATTTGACACTTGAGTATATCGCAAGAGAATTTGATGTGATTCTTACCTGCGGAAAATTCTGGGCGATGGAGTTAAAGCCCCTTCTAAAGCTCTTTTTTAACAAGGAGATACGATTTGTCTTTGTACCCCATGGTAACTCCGACAAAGAAGCTCTTCTTAATAAGCCGGTTGATCAGGATATAGACCTTGTCTATGGACCTCAAATGCATACAGGCAAAATCGGGACCCGAGTTTTCGAGATTGGCAACTTACGCCTTTGGTTTTACAAAAAGCATAAGGAGCATTTTGATCAATTGGCCGAGTCATTTTTTTCCTCAGGTAAGAAAACCGTTCTATATGCACCCACTTGGGAGACGAAAGCGACAAACACGTCTTTTTTCAAAAACTCAGACAAGATCATTGAAGAGCTAAACGATTCCTATAACTTACTTATCAAGCTTCACCCTCTTCTAGAAGAGAATAACCCAGCTCAGTTTTACCAAATTTTAGGAAAATATGAGAATCATGTGCAGTTTATTTTGCACTTTCCAGCCATTTATCCCTTGCTAGAGAAAACAGATATCTACTTAGGTGACTATTCTTCGATTGGATATGATTTCCTAGCCTATGATCGCCCTATGTTTTTCTTAAGCGAAGGTGGGGCATTACAAGTCTGTGGAGAACGCTTCAATGGATCTGTTGTAAGCAATCAAGAGGATTTTTCCTCTGTTCGCAAAAAGATGTACAAAGAGTGCTTTGGAAAAGAGCGTTCCAAAGAAAAAATTAGAGCCCTATTTCTAGAGGAGATAAGGCTCTAAGACAAAATTTAGAAAACTCTGATTACTCAGCAGCTTCTTCTGCAACAGCAACTTCTGCTTCTACAGCTTCTGATGCAACTGCTTCTTCTTCCACAGCAACTTCTGCTTCTACAGCGTCTGATGCAACTGCTTCTTCTTCTACAGCAACTTCTGCTTCTACAGCTTCTGGTGCAACTGCTTCTTCAACATCAGCAAAAGCTGATACAAGCGTCAAAGATGCCACCGCTGCAATCATCCATCCAAAATATTTCTTCATCGTATATCCTCCAAAATTTAGAGCGTTAGGGAAAGGTGTTCATTGTATGCTGAGGGTCTTCATTTTGTCAAAGGGGAGGGAGGACAAAGACTTGCATTAGCTTATTGAGATCTGGTGCAATAGGTGCAGCTTCCAGTCCGTAAGTGCAGCCTCCTTCATGCAAGGGTAGAATTTTTGACACGATCCCTACATGTAAATCAGGAGGAAAAACCCCGTCAACACCCGTTGTGACTAAAAGATCCCCTACCTTAATCAGAGGATCCTGTCCTCCTTCGTATGCGCCCGTCCGTAAATCGCGCGCGGGCCCTTCTTCATCGCTAAAATCGTAATTGAAACCGATGCCTTTTAGTGTTTGTCCAGGCACTCTCCACATAGGAGAGCTTGTTCCTTGCAATTGGCCTTTGGCTAGATAGAGATCTTTCTCCTCTACATCTAGCTGCTCAGAGAACCCTGTAAGGACGCGGCTTAAATCTTCTGCTCCATAGAGGTCTTCTCTCTCTGATAACAGGTGTGCAATAGTTGTAATCTTATCAACTAGAAGACGATTCTGCTCTCCACCACGAATGGCTCTAACAGAGGGCTTAAGCTTGCGATCAGTAATAAGACGCACCCGACATTTTTTCTCAGATACGAGTTCTACAACCCCAACAATTGCTTTTCCAATAACGACGGGGCTATTTGGTGCAACGACCTGAAAACCTAAATCTCGATTGTCCCGCTCACCTATGTTGAGCCAAACAGTGCTGCTCCAAGAAATCGGCTCACGAAAAATTACTTGTGCGGGAAGTGCATGGAGTTGTTTGTCTAAGAGGCTTGTGAGATATGCCCGCCTTCTCTTAAAAAAAGGATCTTCTGATTTTTCACCAAGAGTCTGCCAAAGACCAGCTAAGTGCTGCTGCTCAAAAAACCACTCTTTGAGCTGCTCAACTTGTAAGTGCAGCTGGTGATTTTCTAGCACCAGCTTTTCTTCTACGTCTCCAATAGCATCTGCTCTTTTTGATGGAGAGGCCGTATTTACCACCCACGTGCGTAACACTTCAGCACGCTTAGTAGAAAAACAGAGGATACAAAAAACAAAAAGAAGAAGGAGCAGAAAAAAACGATTCTTGATCATTTCACCGCCACTATCGCATCCACAAATGGCTTGAGGTTGTCTTGATTTAACCCAGTCAAGTTGATCCTTCCATCAACTGCCAAGTAAAGCGCTTTTTCCTCTCGCAAGGTCTCGATAGCTTCTGTAGAAAGCTCACTCAAGCAAAAAAGGCCTCGTCCATTTCTCAGAGCCTCCCAATTGCCGTTGGGATCTTTTTCACTTATTGCATCGACAAAGTCTTTTCGGATACTCCGCATCCGGTTGCGCATCTCTTTGAGCTCTTCTCGCCATTTCTTATTCCATTCAGGAGTTTGTAGAACAGTTTTCACCAGCATTGCTGCATGCATAGGAGGGTTAGAGTAGCTTCCACGAGCAAGCATTTTAAGCTGACTGCGTATTGCACTCCTCGCTTTTTCTGAATACGCCACAATAAATAGGGCTCCTGCGCGTTCTCCATAGATCGAAAAGTTTTTCGCGCATGTATAGGTAAGGGCAAACTCAATCTCTTTTTCCATGAATAGATGCACACAGAATGCATCCTCTTCTAACTCTGCAGAAAACCCCTGATAGGCCATGTCCAAAATGGGAAAGAGCTCATTTTTTTTGCACACCTCGGCAATCTCTTTCCACTCTTCTTGTGAAAAGTCAAAGCCTGTTGGATTGTGACAATTAGTGTGGAGAAGAAGACAAGATTGCTTGGGTAGCGAGTGGAGTTTTTCTACGGTCTTCTCAAACTGCAAGGCCTTATTTTCGTAATAGGGATACGATTTTGTCTTGAGTCCAGCTAATGTAAAAATACTCCAGTGATTGATCCAAGTCTCACTCGAAATAGCAATCTGATCTGTCCAATGCGTTGCAAGCCTCCCTGCTAGATAGAGAGCTCCCGTTCCACCAACTGTCTGTATCCCGCAGATCCGTTTCTTATCCCACATTGGGCCAAAGGTAAGTTTGCCAATCTCTTCTATATACTCTTGGTCTCCATCAATCGGCAAATAGTTGCGCGCAAGTTTTTGCTTCGTCAGAAAACTTTCTGCCTCAGCAACCGATTCTAAAAGAGAGGTCTCTAGGGTTTCTGTGCGGTAATAACCAGTGATGAATGTGCACTTATTGCTTCTAGAATCAGCTCTAAATTGTGCACTCAGACCAAAAATAGGATCTGGTGGTGTCTCTGAAATAGAATCGAATCGGGCCATGCCCGCATTCTAAAGGATTTTGGATTTTACTGTCTCAAATGACGTGTTGACAGCCGTTGGGAGACTGCTTTGAAAATTGCCCCCATAGCAAGGGATGCTTCAACCCCAAGAAGAGCTGCTTTATTTACTTGCTGTGCGGTCAATTCCTTTGGGGTTTTCACAGCCCTAAATGAAGTTCATAGTTTGTGCTATGAGCAATTGGACTCGTCCACTATCTGCTCTACTTTCAGGGAGGTAAAAGTCCTTGTTTTTCTTGGGGTCATTTTGCATTTGTGAGCAAGATGCATTCGCCCCCCTAGGGGGAGGGAATTCCCTTCTTTTGCTGCACGAACAGAGCTCGTCTCGTTCTCAAGCTTAAAAAGTCAATCCCTTGTCTAGGGGGAAGAGACAAGTTCAGAAGTTTTGATTCGATAGGGCTTAAAACCCTATTTAATCAATACCGTTTCTCAACTATATAATTTCAAGTTACTTGAGTATGTTTACATGGGTGACATGTTGCTTTTTCTTCAAAATTTCAGCAAATCAACGTCATGCGTTGACTTATTCAACATGTTTTGGTAATATGTTGGAAATTAGAGGGATTTCCAACATATGAAAAAATTTGCCCCTGAAATACCATTTAATGAACTACCTACCATTCCCCCATCTATAGATTTAGAAACCCCAAGAATACTAAAGGCTTGTATAGAAGCAAATAAAGAGCTTGCGAAGCTAAAGATAGCAGAAAAGCTTATCCCTAACCAAACAGTTTTAATTAATAGCATACCATTATTGGAGTCGCAGGCTAGCTCGGCGATAGAAAATATTGTAACTACAACTGATGAGCTGTTTGAGCATGCCTTAGATTCTTCTTATTTAATGTCCCCTGCGACGAAGGAAACTCTTCAATACAGACAAGCACTTCACCAAGGATACACATCACTTAAAGAACGACCACTAAGCATCTCGGTGATATGTAACATATGCTCAACGATACGACTTATCGAAACAAAGGTTAGAAAACTTCCAGGAACTGCATTAGTCAACGATTCTACAGGTGACAAAATTTATACACCTCCTGATGGGGAAGAGAGGTTGAGAGAGTTGTTAACAAATTGGCAGGATTATGTCCATCAAGAGAGTGATGGTGTTGACCCACTCATAAAGCTTGCTGTGCAGCATTATCAATTTGAAGCAATACACCCTTTTTCCGATGGAAATGGTAGGACTGGGCGCATTATAAACTTACTATATTTGATTCAGAGAGGACTTTTAGATACACCCATACTTTATCTTAGTGGTTACATTATCAAAAATAAAACAGACTATTATAGGAAGTTACTGCAAGTTACAACTGATGGGGCTTGGGTTGAATGGGTTCTTTATTTTCTAGATGGAATATTTGAAACGTCCAAATGGACAATGTCTAAGATTTTTTCCATCCAAGAATTGATGGAAGAATCTTCTTCATTCATTAAATCAAAAGCACCTTCTATTTACAGCAAAGAACTTATTGAATTACTTTTTAGACAACCTTATATTCGGATTCAGAACTTAGTAGAATCTAGTGAAGTCGGACGAGATACAGCTTCTAAACGTCTTAAAACACTTTGTAATATAGGTTTTTTAGAAGAGGTTAAAAGGGGACGGGACAAGCTGTTCTTAAATCACAGATTTCTTAGCTTACTTAAGAAAAAGTAAGGTTCGCATTCTAAAGGATTTAGGATTTTACTGTCTCAAATGACGTGTTGGTGGCCGTTGGAAACTTGCCTTGAAACTGAGACCGTAATGGTGCGAAGTAGGCATCAGGATCCACTGCAATGATCTTAAGTAAGCTACTTAGTGCTTCATATCGATCGTGCAAAATCGCTCGGTCATCAACCATGTCTGCACGCATCAGCGTCATGCCAACAATTTGATGAATGCGCTCTTCGGTCAGTGGTGTCTTAGACAGGGCATCAAAATAGAGGATCGTCATTACGTTAAGTATCACCCCTCTATCAATATCCTGCTTACATGCTTGTCCCATAAAGTAATCGATTGATTCAGTACCACTCCTCTCAGCTGCCTTGAAAATAGCCTCCATAGCAAGAGCTGCTTCAATCCCAAGAAGGGCTGCTTTATTTACCTGCTGCGCGGTCAATTCCTCTGGGATTTTTACAGCCCTAAATGAGTTCATAGTTTGTGCTATGAGCAATTGCACTCGTCCACTGTCTGCTATGCTTTTAGGGATATAAAAGCCATTGTCTTTCTTCGGGTCATTTTGCATTTGTGTATATTGGTCTGCATTCGACCAAGAACCCATGTCCCCTCTTAGGACCTCCAAAAACTCTATTGGGTCTGATTGGTCATATGCCCCTTTACTCTTCCAGATCTCCCCATCCATTGGTGTTGACATGTAGAGCATTCTTTCTAAGTGGGCATCTGCAATCTCTTTTTTTACAAATCGCCGCTTTGCCTCTGCTTTCTTTGTTGGAGACTCGAGATCCTGTTGAAAGTGGATTTGTCCTTTGCCTTCATTTTTCAAGTGTTGCAAATGGGCTTGGAAGAGTCTATCTGAAGTAGGTGTTGGACCAAGGGTAAGATGCATCTTCATATTCCCGACACGGAATGCTCCCACACGAATATTTGCATTTCCATTTTGATAGGAATTGTATGCTAGCGCCGGAGTTACGCTCTTTTCATCAAGAAACACGGCGATAGATTTGTCTGGATGCGTAAGGCCCCAGACCACTTTTTCGAAAACCGTTTCTCTATGAAATACTACGTGCTTTTCTACTGCGTTATCTAACGCCTTTGCAAGGCCCTTATAAGTCGTATCTTTACCTTCTGTTGCCTTTTCTCCATGTGCTTCTAGCTGCCCCATTCCTTCTGCGCGTGCAGTTAATACGTGAGCTGCCATGTGGAGAGTGTAGATATCTACGTCTTCGGCATTGTCTTTGTTATCCGCATAGACTGGAGACTGCAAAGCCTTATCGATCTTCTCCCGCACTTTTTGCATATGATCGTGTGCATAGCCTTTTGAAGGCCCTTCCTTGATCAGCTCTTTCAACTTGCTCACTGAGTCTCTAAAACGGGCCTTTTCTTTTTCGGTTCCTTTTAGCTCTGCAACAGATTTACCTGTTCCTATTTCTTCCATTGTAGCTTGTAAAATCTTTGAACGGGACACCCCGAGACTCTCAATTGTTCCTTTCGTATTTCGGTGACTTTTTATACGTTTTGCAGCCAATAGAGCCGTTCCAATTCCCGCTGTAAGAGCAAAAATTACAAGATGAACAAACGCCCAAGCCGCATAGGATCCCACCTTAGCAGCCGTTGCTATCAGGCCAGAATTTGCACTTTGGTTGATCAAATGCACTCTTCCTGCCGGTTTTTTAATCGGGGAGGGCGAAGTTGTCTGCCCTATATTTAGGGGGCTTGTTATTTGTGGCATATTCTTAAGCTCCTTTCTTTATATAGTATAATTATACTATAATATTTAATTATTGTCAAAAAAAACAACTATACCAACACAATAGAACATTAAACATAAACCTCTAACAATTAACTATTTGTATAAGAGGCGTATACTGTTGATTACCAGAGATATGTGCCGTCTCAAATGAGACGGCTGCTGCCTTGAAACAGAACTTCATAGGAGCAAAGAATTAGTGCTTTCTTGTTGAAAATGGCTCGTTGGCGTAAGATGATCCACTCTATGGGGCGTTAGCTCAGTTGGTAGAGCGCAACAATGGCATTGTTGAGGTCAGCGGTTCGATCCCGCTACGCTCCACATTACCGGACGTTTTGATAGAAATATCCAAGCGTTCGGCTTTTTTATTTTGTAAATCCTTATAAATCCTTCGATTTCTTGACACTCTTTTTGAGTGCTTTTTTTTAAGCGGTGGTAGGAGGAAAGTCTAAGCAACGCAGCTTTTAAGTGGAATGCAGCCTAAATGCCTCAAAAACTGAGATTCGATACGATATTGTTTACCTCTCAGGAGCAATTTCAGAAAGAGCTAAAGAAAAGAGGCGTATGTCGTTGATACGATGTTCCAGATCGGATAAGACGCTTAGTATATCATCAAAACTTGAGGGCTCATTAAGATACATATCGCGCATCAATTGGTAATCACGTCGCAATTCAGGCAATCTTTCAGCTCTAGGAACAAGGCGAAAGGTGTTCGGTTTGGCTTCAGCATAGTTTGCTGATGAGCTACCAAAAAACAGACTTTTCCATAAAACGACTCTGTTTCGAAGGTCATGATCATCAATAGCTTTGATTGCCTCTGCGTGATTTGCTAGCGCTGCAGTATCAGCGTAATGCCGTGAAAACCTATCTCGCATTGGTTTGTTTTGCGGTCGGTGATATTCTGCATGTAGGATCGTGGCCTTTTCCCAGAAACTTCGCTCGATCTCTAAAGATACGACTTCACATTGCCAACTAGGAACTGCAGCAGGAAATATCTCAGAAATCCAAGGTCGTATTGTATAATGTCCCGCTGGCTGCTGATCAGTTAGAGAGCCGAATTCGAGTTTTACAGAACGTTTGATATAGGAAAACCCAGTTGGCAGCGATGATGGGTAGTGAAAAAGAATTACTGGCGATTTGGTATGGGAGTCTTTCAGAAATTCAAATCGCATCTGCTCATTTTCTCCTATCAAGCCCAATGTTGATGCTTCTAACATGGGCATAATCTGGGTTTGAACAGCGTTTTCACACGCTCCTTCAGCTTTTTTCCACCATTTGTTGACTTGACTGCGATTGGAGGCAGTTTCAGTCAGTCCAAGAAAGGTAGGAGCTAGTGAAAGATCAACATCTTCAGAAAATCGATCGATCGCCCCAAAAACTTTTGACAGCGAAGTACCCCCTTTGAATACGAGACTGTTAGCAAACTCTGATTCGAATAGAATACGAAGTAACCAACATACAAAAAAATCTTTCTCCATAATGACAGGAGATACATTTTTCTGAATGGCTGCTTGTTCAATGTACAAGCGTCGTTCTTTGGAAGGGATTTTTAAAAACTCTACATTCATTTAAACCTCCTCAGCTAGCTCCTTGAAAATAGAGTGCATCCACTCCGGAACTAGTCGAATATCTTTAAGCAATTCTTGTCGTTTATCTAGTGGAAGAGTCCTCTTTAAATGTTCAAGGCGCTTTGCTGTTATATTTCCCCTACCCAATTCACGGAAAGCTTGAGTCACAAGCCCACTGAGTCTCCCTGCCATCGCCATATTTTTGGGGGTCGTTCGCCGAAGCTGAATGGTTGTCGTTCCAATTTTTATCGTTCTACTTGGTCCATCGGTTAAAAACACAATTTTAGCTGGAACTTGTTCAGATAGTCCCAGGGTATTTGCTGCATAAGCGCCCGCTGGTTGAATACGCGTGCAATCACGTCCAACCAATGCCTCTGCTATTTTTTCCGGAGATGGTTGCAGTTTTCCAAGTACAGGGTGTTCTTCGGGAAAATCATATATTCCTCTTGCAAGGCGACGAATAGTTCCTTTTCGAACAAGCCTGTGAAAAGCAAGATCGACAGCTTGTCGACTGCCAAATCTCAAAAAGTCTGTTGGAACAAATACAGCGCCATGCCCAAGGGTATTGATTGCCTTAAGTATTTTATAATCAATGCTAGAAGGCTGTTTTTGTCTATTCTTCATGTAAGAAATATTAGTATGTTTTTCTTACAAAATCAAGGATGTTTTGAGTTTTCGCCGAATCATAGAGAGTAGTATTTACAATTGACTCATAGTCAAAGGCTTGCATTCATGCACGTAAGAAATATTAGTATGTTTTTCTTACAAGAATGACAAAAATATCGCATAACTTCTCAATATATTTGAGGTAAAAGACAACGAACGCGGTAGCAAAAGACGGTTAAAATTCAGTCAAATAACGGATAAAATCGAGCAGTTCTTTAGAAGAAAGCAATTCGAGATTTCGCTTTTTTAGTTCAAAGAGAACTCTGCTCTGTAGACGACAAAAATTGCTAGACACGAGGGACCCCGCTCATGCCTAGCAATTTTTGTCGTCTACAGAGATCCATTCCTATAGAACATCCGCATCTCATTGAATATCTGATCCTTAGTCTGGAACGAAGTGACACATTCGGGAAGGCTTCTTAGGAAGATTTTGCCATACTGCCGATTGAAAAGGCGCTGATCCAAACAGAGAACACAACCCCTGTCTTCTTTGCGCCGCATTAACCGCCCGAACCCCTGCTTGAATTTCGTAACTGCCTGAGGAATAGAGTCTTCTCGAAAAGGGTCTTTTCCCTGCTTCTTTAGATAATCAGCTCGAGCCTGCAAAAGGGGCTCACTCGGCACCGGAAACGGAAGCTTTGCAATGATCACAAGCCTTAGTGCATCTCCCGCTACATCGACCCCTTCCCAGAATGAGTCTGTGCCAAACAAGATACTGTCTTGTTTTCTTCTGAACTCTTCTAAAAGAAGATGCCGTGACTGATCACCTTGCCGGAGGATGGAGAGGTCGTCTAGCTCTTCAGCGCACTTATTCAACATGTCATATGAGGTAAAGAGAACGAACGCTCCCCCTCCGCTAATCTGGACAGCTTCTCGGATCACCTTTGCAGACTCTCGAATGAAATCATACGCATTAGGAGGAGGAAGGTCAGAAAAACCAAGTAGCTTGGTTCTATTTTGAAAATCAAAAGGAGAGGGATATACCTCCTCAATTGCATCTTGTGTCACCCCAAGACCTCTCTTGACATGCTCGAACTGCTCATCCACAGTAAGCGTTGCGCTGCAAAGGATACTGCTTTTCAACGCTCCAAAGAGGTTTTTTTCTAAAAATGGAGCTACGTTGAGTTGCGCTAAAGATAGCGTAGCTCCTTCAGGGGTTCTTTCTGCCCAACGCACATCATCTGGCGCCTCATCAGAAAAGAAAACATCTATCACTCCAGCAGTCTCTTTAAGTCGATCAGCAGTAGATCCAATATCAGCAAGAGCATTTTCTAAATCTGGCTTAGCCTCTTCAGGGATATCCGGCTCTACACTAGCTAAAGCTGCGCTGTATCTCTTCAATGAGTCTCTTATATCTAGAAACGCAGGGATCAACTCATTTTGCCAGCTAGGGGCCTTTAAAGTATTCGGGGTAAGATGCCATTTGTAAGACTGGCTGCTTGTCAAAAAGAGCTGGTCCAATAGATCGAAGGCAGCATTGATTTTTGTAAGTAGAGCTCTTTTTTCTCCTGGCAAGTCGGTTCCAAGACGGGTTTCAAGTGACTTATCTCCCCGTTTTTTTAAAAAGTCGCGCACAAAAAGAAGTCGACTTACTTCGGGGTTAGTATCAGAGTGAATGCGAGCCATTGACTTGAAGAGCTGCACACGATCCAACACTGCAGAAAGAGAAGACCTTGCAACTGATTCCAGATGGTGCGCCTCATCAACTACCAAATGGGAGTATGGTGGCAGAATAGAACGGTTCGCATCGGAGAGCAAATCTGCCATGAGCAAGTGGTGATTGACAATGATCACATCGGCATCTTGTACTTTGCTGCGAGCTTTGAAAAAGAAGCACTCCTTATAGTGGGGACATTTCATATAAGAGCAAGCGTCCGACTCTGCATAGATCTTGCCCCAGAGATCCCCTGAAACAGAAAAAGGAATAGCCGATTTCGTTCCATCTGTTGTCTTTTGCGCCCAGCTTGCAACAGCGTCTACTGAGTCATCGAAAAACCCATGCTGTTTGGATGTTTCATCAAGCTTGCGCATGCAGAGATAATTCCCCATCCCTTTTGCAAGGACAACACGCAAATCAAGCCCAAGAGCCTGTAGTAAAAAAGGAATGTCTTTTTCTAGAAGCTGCTCTTGCAATGCAATCGTATAAGTGGAGATAACAACTTTCTCACCTGTTCGATAGCTCCAAAGAAGTGCTGGAATGAGATAGGCTAAGCTTTTTCCAATCCCTGTTCCAGCTTCAAACAGAGCAGGTTTTTCCCTTTCAAACGCTTCCCAGATCCGCTTGGCCATCTTCTGCTGTCCATCGCGCGATTCATAAGAAGGGAGGCTTTTCTTTAAAAGGCCAGAATCGGAAAAAAGTTCGTCTAAAAGAGTTAGGGTTTCTTGCATAGCTCTCAAAGCATGAAGAAACCCTAGGAAAAGATCAAGAAATCGTTCACGAGGGCTACATGCCTCTTGCAGCTCGTATTAAGTAACCCAAAGAAAGAGCAGCTGTTGAACTCATAACAGTGGTTGCTGTAGCTACAACCCAGAACCGTGTTGTCTCAATCGCTTCAGTTATAGGCTCTCTCACAGTTTCGAATATCTTCTGAGCCGTTTCTGTAACTTTTAAGTTAGGTCCTGGAGCTGTCTTCATCGCATATGCATGCAGCTGGCGAGAAAGATTTCCTGAAGCTTGTACTAAAGAAACTCCTTGGAAGGCTTTTTCTACTATTTTTGCCCTTCCAACGGTCGATTGAACGCCTTTACTGATAACAGAAACGCTTTCTTCTGCAAATTGAGGAGCTTGTTGGAAGAGATTGTTAACCCCCTCTTCACAGAGGTCTGCAGCTCGTCTAGCACCCGCCTCAACACCAAGCCAGTAGGAGGTGTAGGCAACAAAACCTAGTAGAGCTGTAAGAGCAACCGCTTTTGTCGCTGTCTTTGCCGCCTCCTTCGCTGCACTAAATACACTAGACTCATTATTGCCTTCCGAAAACAAACTACTATTGTATTCCGTTTGTGTAACACCGTATATGGGCATTTTTATTCCTCCTATCATTATTCTTAATACCATCTTAACATTTAGGAGAATTCCATATCCATCTAAAGGAATAACTACGAACAACTTAAATATTTAATTGAAAACAAAAAACAATCCCCCTCGCCTGAAGGCGAAGGGGATTGGAAGATAAACTACTCTTCTTCAAGAAGATCGAGAAAGGCCTGAAGCTGCTTGGCTCGTGTTGGGTGGCGCATCTTACGCAAAGCTTTTGCCTCAATCTGACGAACCCGTTCACGAGTTACCTTGAAGCGCATCCCTACCTCTTCGAGGGTCTTGGGCTTCCCATCAAGAAGACCAAAGCGTTCGATCAAAACGGTTCTCTCACGATCTGTTAGAGTCGCAAGAACCTCGCTCATTTTGTCTTTGAGGATAGAATACCCTGTAGCTTCTGCGGGCGACTCAATCGTGGTGTCTTCGAGGAAGTCTCCGAACTGGCTTTCTCCCCCTTCTCCCACTTCTGCTTGTAGTGAGATCGGGTGCTGTGCAATCTTGTAGATCTCACGAACTCGCTCAGGGGTGAGCCCGAGCTCTACAGCAAGTTCTTCTGGAGTAGGCTCACGCCCCGTCTCCATCATGAGCTTTTTAGCTCCTCGCAGGACCTTGTTGATCGTCTCGATCATATGAACCGGAATACGAATCGTACGGGCTTGATCGGCGATTGCACGAGTAACGGCTTGGCGGATCCACCAAGTTGCATAGGTGGAAAATTTGTATCCTCTACGGTATTCAAACTTCTCCACAGCCTTCATGAGACCCATATTCCCTTCTTGAATCAAATCAAGGAAGGAAAGCCCCCTGTTGGTGTATTTTTTTGCAATGGAGATAACAAGGCGCAAGTTCGACTCGACCATCTCGCGCTTCGCTTCTTGGCTCTTGTCCATCCAGCGTTGCAGCATCCGAACATCTTTTTTGAACTCGCTGAGATTACGCCCAGCTGCCAGTTCACGCTTGCTTAACTTTCTTTGCATAGCAGCGAGCTTAGCCGCTGCAAATTTATTCTTTTCCGCTCGAGGAGCTAGCTCTTGAACTTCTTTCTCAAGGATCACAAAACGATCGTATCCATCCATGATCACCTCGACAAAGTCTTCGGTGATATTGCTGCGGAAATGCATTTGACGCAAGTAAGCCTGCGTCCGGATGCGACATTTTTCGATCTCTTCAGACACTTTGAGCCTGTCTGCTTTCTTGATCTTCGGATCTCTTATCTGAACAAGCAAGCTCTCTAAGAGTTGGTCTTCTTCTCTTAACAAGTCGATTAATTTTGGAAGAATAGCGAGGTAGGCCTGCTTATCACTGACTTCTTTTTCCGCGATACTTTTGTCGAAGCGCTCTTTTCCTGTGAGAAGATAATTGGTAATCGCGATCGCTTCACGAGAGGAGTAGCGGAAGCGCATGATGATTTTATCGACTTGGATCTGTGCTTTTTCGATCCGCTTCGAGATCTCCACCTCTTCTTCACGAGTTAGAAGGGGAACAGACCCCATCTCCTTGAGGTACATCCGAACAGGGTCATCGGAAGATCCTTCAGACCGTCTCGAGATCCCCTCAAGTTCTTTCGCCTCTTTCTTTCTCTCTTTCTGACGCTCTACTTCAACCTGGTTCAGGATCTGGATATCCATCCCACTGAGAAAAATGAGAACCTGATCAATCTGATCTGCCGAGTCAAAGCTCATCGGGAGGATCTCGTTGATTTCCTCGTAGGTGACGTACCCTTGATCTTTGGCTAGACTGACGAGTTCTTCAATTTTTTGTTGGTGCTGCTGATTGAATAGTGCAGAGTATGCCGGAGATGCTTCTTCTTGTTTTGTCATGATGCTATCGTATAATGGAAAACGGATTTAAATTATACTGGAAAACCAAGTGCAAGTCTATGCCTTAAGCGAAAATCGCCTTATTTCTGCGATAAAAGCGGAAAAAAGTCGGGATTACCGATGCCCCGAGTGTCTTGGGCTAGTCCGTCTACGTGAGAAAAAGCAGTGCCAATCCCATTTTTTCCATCTAAACCACAACTCCTCCTGCCGCCAATCCCAAAAGGGACAGATCCACCTCCACTTACAGAACTTTGTCAAAAATCTGTTTGAAGAGGCCGAGATAGAAAAATCCTTCCCAGAAATCGGCCGAATTGCAGATGTCGCAAACTCTCAAACAGAGACAATCTACGAGGTCCAGTGCTCTCCAATATCTCTGGGTGAGGCCCAAAAGCTATGCGCTGACTATGAGAGCCTTGGATACCAGGTCATCTGGATTTTACATGATCATAGATTCAATCAAAAAAAGGTTACCCCCTCTGAGGAATTTCTCCGAACCAAAACCTGTTATTTCTCCAATATGGATATAAAAGGCAGTGGAATAATCTACGACCAGCTTGATCAGATCATAGGAAGACAGAGAAGGTTCGTTAGTCACCGAAAACAAATCCATCTGCAAATCAAAAAAACCCTCCCTTCTTTCAAATGGCCAAAAGAACTCTCTACGCGAGAAAACACCTGGCCCCTTTACCACGAGGGTGATCTATTCGATCATGTCCTGAGGGGGGAATTCAGATCCATCACCCCTCCAGAAAAGAAAAAACTTCTCCTGAGACTGAAAGAAGCCTACCTCGCAGGTTTCTACATGCTTCTAGATAAGAGCTCTAAGTGAAATTTCATGTAGAGAAAATAGAGAAAAATCCCCAAAACACAGCTGGCATAAACAAGTTTCTTAAGAGGGTAGCTCCTCTCCAGAGAAGAGTATCCCGGTTTATTTGAATCCACCCAAGCCACCCATTCCATGCCAGACATTCTTTGAATCGCTCTTTCCGCAGCCCCTTTGTTAAGATAATAGGGTTTGGAAAAAAGCGTTGTACCAATAAAATCTTTTCCACGACACGTATACGAATAGGAGGCCTCTAGAGCATACTTTGCCCCCTTAGGGACCGCTTCCCACCCCTCTACCTCCGCAGAGACCTCTCGCCCTAGCCTATTGTACTTCCATAGACAAAGTCCTGCATCTACCGAGCGCCAAAGGGCCAGTGCAGCTAGACTAAATAAAAGAATTCTCCAGAGGGGTTTTGACATATTTGCCCAAATCTTCTATGATTTACACCTTTAGATTCTAGAGGAATTAGAGATTTATGGCAGACGGAAAAAAAGACGCAAAAACCAAGCGTCCATCAGCAAAAAAAAGAGACATCCAAAACGAGAAGAGGCGCCAGCACAATCGCGCTTTCAAATCGCGTGTGAAGACGGCTGTTCGCTCCTTTGAAAAAACAGCAGCTGAAAAAAACGCAGAAGAGACCAAGACACATCTCAACATCGTCTACTCCCTAATTGACAAAGGCGTAAAGATGGGTATCTTCAAGCTCAACCAAGCAAGTCGCCTTAAAAGCAAGTTTGCAGGTCGCGCTTAATTTCTATCGAAATAGATTAAGAGTCCGGTGTTTTCTATTCCCCAGAAAACTCCGGATTTTTTTCTTATTCACCCCGCTTACTTCCTAGAGATTTGAAAATGAGCTCATAAGTCATCCTTGCTATCAAGCAACACTCCCTAACTTTTTTAAGGAAATTCTGAACAGTTCCCAAAAATGAAATTTTTGCTATGATTGGGCCTCCAACAGGAGGGGTTTATATCTCAGCTAACTTCCCACTTCTAACAGACAAAAAGAAGCCCTCCAATGAATGAAGATACATTTTCATGCTCCAATCTCAAATTTAGCGAGGCAAAATCTGATCAACTCGAGCTACTCAAGTCCTGGTTAAATAAGCCCCATATTGCTAAATACTGGGGAGATGGGGGGATTACCATTCCTGATTTTGTTAAATTCACATCTAGTAACCCTTCTCTTTTTAAGCACTACTTTGGATTTTACAATCTTCTACCCATTGTATTTATAATGACGTCAATTGCAAAAGAAGGAGAAGCTCTCGATAGGTGGAGAGAAACATCGGGAATCAATTTGACGCTAGACATTATGATTGGTGACGAAAATTTTGTTGGAAAGGGTTACGGCCACCTGATTCTTCAAGAATTTTTTGAGCAGAAATGCTCCGATGCTATTGCCATTCTAGTTGACCCGGAGCGCAGTCACGAACAGGCGATTCGAGTTTATAAAAAAGCAGGTTTCAAACCCCAAGGTATCTATATTCCAGATACAGGAAATTGGGCAGGCATTGAGCACCTGGTCATGAAAAGAGTCCTCTAGATAAAAGCGTAAAGATGAGAACCTTCAAGCTCAACCAAGCAAGCCGCCACAAAAGCAAGTTTTCTGGTCGCGCTTAAGCCCTTTCCTCCCCTATCAATTTCTGGCATTCCCACTGTGAAAAACAGGGGACTGTCGGAATTCATTTTCCGTAATGTATTTCTTACCCCCTTTACTCCATACAAGATCTGCAAAAGGATTAATTTTAAGAGACTCTCCCTCTGTGTTCTTTAGAAGTTCAGAGACCAAGCTATGAGCCGTATCTGCTGTCTGAGCAGCTCTTTCCAGATTATTTAACTGATCGGGAATATCGCATCTTGAGTCACGTCTATAGGAAAATTGCATTGATCCAAAGTCTTCTCTCTCACTGCGAGTTGCTGTGCCCCCCATATTGTCTTTCTTATCAGGAGAGACTTCGTAAGAGGTGTTGTTTTGTTTCATTTGATCAAATGCTAGCCTTTTTAGCCTAGTCACAAATCGGCAAACACTCTTTTTATTCAAATAAACGAACTCATCGCTGCCATCACTGCTTTTATTCCCTGTTTTAATCCAAAGCGCTTTTCCTATCACCCACATGACAAAGCCAAAAATACGATTATGTATATCTACTCCACAGCCAGTTCTGTGAATCTTCCCAGCAGCATTACTTGGCAGTGCAACACGCCCTCTTAATCTATCTAGAAAATTGGTTTCAGCCGGATTGTTATTCTGAGACAGCCCTTTCTCGGTACATAAATAGAGTCTGCCACCTATCTTTTCTGATACAAATGCAGTTATAGAACTCATGATAAACCACCTATTATTAACGTGTATTTACCTATATTATACAAAAATAAACAATTTTTTTAAATAAAATTAACAATCACGCAAGTAACTGTAAATTAAAGACTTGAAAGAATTCGGCAGATTGAGTCGATCATCTCGGCCTCATATTTCGAAGCCTCTTCGGTAAACCCATTGATTAGGACCGAAAAAGAAAGCGGGTCTTTCCCCTCAGCCTCTACAATACCACTCAAACAGCTCACCCCATCAAGGGTCCCTGTTTTGGCTCTTATGGGAGGTGGATTATCAACTAGGCGATCTTTTAAGGTTCCCTCTTTCCCAAACTGAGCAAGGGCTGAGAAGAAGGTCTCTTTATGGGGAGAATAATTGTAAAGCCAGGATATATACTCGACAACATAGCGAGGAGAAAGTCGATTTTCTTTAGAAAGACCTGACCCATCAAAAATCGTGAGATCGGAGACGTGTAGCTCTTTTTCTAGATGATGAAAGAGAGCCTCTTTTCCATTTTTCCAATTGCCTTGAGCGTGTGAATAGTGCTGCCCTATTTTCTTAAACAGTAGATCTGCGTAGAGATTGTCACTCTCTTTTAACAGGGTTTGTAGGAGGAAAGAGAGAGGGAGCGATGTGTGACTTGCAATCACTTTGACATCTTGGGGGGTTGAACTAGAAGAGATCTTACCATCAAATCTAATCCCTGCTTTTTGCAATGCTTGTCTTATGAGAATCGATGCACTCTCATGAGCATCTTGAAATGGAGTGCGTGTGCTTTCTATCTCACGCCCTACTTCTCCTGTGATCTCGATGACGTTTGAATTGGGGCGCCTTTCTACAGTTAGATCGCTCTCTTTTTCCGCACATGTAGCTCGGTTGTCTATCTCCAGGTTTTCTATCTCTGGAGATAAGATGATAGTTGGAGGCTTGCCTATTTCAGTTGGGGTGACCGTTACATCGTAGCTGTTGTGATTGATAGCGATTGCATCCAGCGGAGAGAACCAGGAGCTATAAAGGGGTTTTTCAGGCCAGGATGGTAGGGTTTGCTGATCATCAAAGGCGGAGTGGTCGAGGAAAATATCCCCTTCGATTTTTTTGAGATCTGTTTGGGAAATGAGTTTTTCTAGATCGGAAATAGAAAAACTGGGATCACCAGATCCTTGGAAGTAAAGATTACCGCTCCCATCGATTAGAAGGCGTGTAAGAAAGGTAGCATCAGACCCTAGTAGAGATAGGGCAGCCCCTGCTATGAGGAGCTTACAGGTACTAGCTGGGGTGAAAAAAGCATCAGCATTTCTTTCATAGAGGCATTTGCCTGTCTTGAGAGAAGTGATTGCTATCCCAACTTGGATCGTTGGATCGAGTCTGGCTAAGATGTTATCTATTTCTTGTAGCATTTGAACTCAACCTATCACGGATCCCCGATATCTTACCAGAGCTCCTCTGAAGAGCTGCTGTAATCTGAGTGGGATTGCCATCAATCTCTAGTGTTGTTTTTGCTCTGGTGACGGCTGTGTAGAGAACTTCTTTTCCAAAGGCTTCTGAGCCGTCTGGAACAAGGAGGAGAACGTGGTCATACTCACTTCCTTGGCTTTTGTGAACGGAGATACAGTAGGCATAGTCATAGGGAGGAAGTTCTTCTACGAGAAAAATACGCCCATCAGAAAATCTGGCCTCTTTCCCCTTGATGAGAAGGCCTGTGTCTCCATTGCAAAGCCCCGTTCGGCTGTCATTGCGCCTGATCATGATCGGAAACTCATCTGTGTTTTGAGAAAATTTTTCAAAGAAGAAGGCGTTTAGCGCATCTACTCCAATTGGGCCTTTGCGCAGCGTCGAGAGGATCCGAAATTTTGAAAAGTCTTGTGCTTTGCTATGCTCCCAAAGCTTTGCATAGATGGTCTCAATATCACCTGTAGAAAAACCGAGATCTATGTTGCGAAGATCTTGGGCTTTTCCTTCCAGAATCGATTGAGCTACATCAAGGATTTCTGTTCTATCTGAGCGCATACATTTGGTTAGAGTGGTCATTGGGATCACTTTTGATGCAATAAGGTCGGCAAATACACTTCCTCCTTCAACAGCAGGGAGCTGATTCACATCGCCCATCAGAACAAGGCTGGTCCTAGGACCAATTGCAGAAAGAAGACGGGAAAAGAGAGGGGGATCGATCATGGAGCACTCATCAACAATGACAAGATCTGCGTTTAAAGGGAGTACTTCTTTGGTATAGTCAAGAGGAGAGCGAACTCCAAGGAGGGAATGTAGTGTAGCAGCCTCTACTGGAAGATCTACTTTACTCTCAAGGTGTGCGGCTGCTTTCCCCGTTGGAGCTGTGAGAAGCGTTTTGGTATCGAGTGCTTGGACGATTTGGGATGCAGTGAAGGTTTTTCCAGTTCCTGGTCCTCCAGTAATAAGGGAAATCGGGTAGCGAAGAGCATTTTGGATTGCCTGATTTTGTTCATCGGTAGCTTGTGGATTTACAGTAGCCACTCCCTCTTGAGGGGGGAAAGAGAGGAGTCTCCCTATATGATGCACTGTCTGGTTCTCAAAGTGGGCATATTTGGGAAGGGAGGCTCCTTCTTGTACAAGAGAGGCTAGCTCTTGATCTGTGATAGACTCTTTTGCAAGACGCGTATGTCCCTGCCTAAGGAGCATCAAAAGAGCTGCATGAGTCGCAAGCTCTTCTTCATCTCCATTGGGACTCTGCATACGAGCATAGGCAAGATCAATCTCGAGAAGAGTGCCCCGCTCGACAAAGCGCTCAAGCCTGGTTTTCTTTCTTGTGCCGAAGAGTTTTTCCTTAGCAAGTCCCAAGATGCACCGCCTTTTTTCCTCGGACAAAAACGTAATACGCTCCGCCAAATTCTGGGTTTGTGTAAAGCCGATTTACATACCGATGGATAGCTTCTCCATAGACCTTTGCTTGCAAATAGTAGTCGTGTTCTTCCATTGCCTGGTGCAATCTTTCGTCTGTATAATCAGTATCGGATGAGCCTAGCCAGTTGGTTTTCCAATCAACTAGGTAAAATTGATCCCCTTTTTTGAAGACTAGATCAGCAAAACCCTTAATGAGTTGATTTCCTTGAGGAAAAAGAAACTCCATCTCTTGGAAGTACTCCCCCGGCTCTAAGCTATCTAAACTAAAGTCTCCAATAAGAGGCATCTGTAGGGTTTCTTTAACCATTTCAGCGATGACTTCTTCCCACCCTTCTAGATGTGTTCCATTGAGCACTTCACATACCACTTGCGCCAAAGGTGCTTCTCTATCTTGAAAGCAAGTCTCAAAGATCGTATGGATCACCGTCCCAGTCTCAGCTCCTAGGGGAAGAGTATGTGATGTTTTTATGCTTAAATCTTGGGCTCTATACCTCTCTGATAAGAGAGTGTGTCCATGAGGCTTTGCCATCGAAGAGAAGGAGGTTAGGTATTCAACAGGGAATTCTCTTTCTACTTTTGTAGGGGCGATCAGCTCCACTTTCTCCTTCTTCTCTTGGTAGGGGGTAATGGAAATCGACTCGACCCATTCAACGGCAAAGGTCTCCCATTTAGAAAAAAAGAGCTCTATGGGGGACTCCGTGCCAGGTGGCACGGGTTTTTTGGATAGATCTTCGAGTATGGGGATATAGAGCTTTTCTCGGCTCCTGGTAAACGCTACGTAGAGCTGGCGCATTTTCTCTGCACATTTTTCCTCATCTTCTTCTTGAATAAAGTGGCGAGAGGCCATTCCAAGTGCAAAAACAGCCACGAACTCAAGCCCCTTACTTGCAAAGGTAGTCATAATCCGAACGTGATCCTCCCCCTCTTCCCCACGGAGTTTGAGCCTTTCATCCGTTTCAGGACTCCCTTGTTTCAGCTCTTGGATCAGATGGAGAAGTTCTTCTAATCCAGCATTATGCTGCTGCATGAGGATCTCTGCTGTTTGGCGCAGTTCTAAGTAGAGGGAGGGATCGGCATGCGCCTGAAAATGCTGCGCGACAAACTCTGCAAAAAATAGAGCAAACCCTTTTTCTTGAAAAAGCTGTCTGAGAGAGAAGAAAGGATTTTCTCCCTCTTTCATAAGAGGGCCATAGAGCACAGAGCGCGCAAGAGAGTCATTTTCTGGTTGCGCTGTGGCTTTCAAAAGAGCTTCCATCGCAAGAAATCCGCGAGATTCGGCCAAGTTGAAAGTGCGCTTAATGGCAGAGGGGATCTTCCAAAGATTGAGATGGAGTTGCACCCTTTGCGCTTGGAAGCGATCTTTTACAAGGATGGCTATTTCAGAAAATGGAACACTTTTCTCCAGCTTTAGGCGAAGGATCTCTTTTGCAATAAACGGAAATAACTTCTCCTCTTCCATCTGTTTTGTGGGCCAGCTTCTCTCTCTGGAAAGCTCTTGCTTTGCTCCAAAGTAGTGAATCGGAGCCTCTTCTAAGATATTTTCTGTTCGTCCTGCTTTAACAGGGTGGTATTGAAGTGCCTTGGGAAGAGAGGGAAGCGAGATCCATTCAGGAAACTTTGTAAAGAGGTTATTGAGTGCATCGATGAGCTGGGGGCTACTACGGAAATTCGTGTCGAGAAAGGCTTTAGCATCTTGTCCAAGGGCATCTGCAGCTCCCATATAGGTGTAGATGTCAGCACTTCGAAATCCATAAATCGATTGCTTGGGATCCCCCACTAAATAGATAAGATGTTTTTCTAAGAAGAGTTTCTTGAAAATACGCCATTGAATCGGGTCTGTATCTTGGAATTCATCGACAATCACGGCCCGATATTTTGCACGCACTTTTTCTAAAAAAATTGGATAGTCAAGAGCGGCATCCATTTTATGGAGCAAGTCATCAAAAGTGTTCTGATCGCTTCGCGCAGCTTTTACTATCCATCTGCTTCGACACTCTTTTGCAATCCTCTTGATCATCTCATCGGGATCTCGCGCTTTTTCTAAATGGGGGACAAGCTTGTCATGCAAGAGCTGGAAAAAGCCGGGAGCGCGCAAAGAAACCTTCTCCATAGGCTCTGCACGCAGCTTTTCATTTCCCGCATGCATCTTCTCAAAGAACCAGATTTTTTCTTGCAGTAAGACTTCCCGATCTTTTTCTATAAGCAGTTTGTGAAAAGGGGCCAATTGAGACGTAAACGCTTCTTCTTTGATTCGTTTGTAACGAGGCACCAAAGTGAAGAAATCTTCGCGCAAATCCGATTCGCTAATTGGAGGAAGATCCGGAAAAGAAAATGAACTGGGCTCTTCTTCCTTTTGCATTGCATCTACAATGCGTAAAATAAGCCGATCAAGATCAAAGCGCATTTTCTGTAAAAGAGCTGAGACATCAGGAGAAAGCGCACTATCTCCTGTACGAAAAAAATCTTCCACTGTTTGGCGCATCTCTGCAACATGATCGGGCTGATCGGGAGAACTGAGTTTAAGCGGGCCTTTCGCTTCAAAAGCGAACTCACTCAAACATCTATGACAGAACCCGTGGATAGTAAAAACCTGGATCTCATCAAAATTAATCAGCGCCTCTCGAACGCGCCTGTCTCCTTCGGGCAAAAGACTTTCTAGCTTTGCTCTAATACGAGCTTTCATTTCATGCGCAGCTTCCCTGGTAAATGTGACTGCGAGAATTTGCTGCAAATCAATCGGCTCTTTGCTTTCTAGTAAGAGACGAATGACAAGGTGTTCAATTGCAAAGGTTTTCCCCGTTCCTGCAGAGGCCTCTAGAAAGCGACTTTGGAAGATATCAAGCTTGGGGTCTAGGATGTCAAACTGTTGCATCAACCCTCCCAAATAATTCTCTTAAATACTCACTCCAGTTGTCAAAGATCACTTGAGCTCTTGGCATTGGATCTCTGAAAAAGAGCCAAGAAAAGACCTCATCCTCTACCTGTTTTAGCTGTTTTTTTAAATCTTCTGAGTCTCCTTCTAAAAGGGATTTTGCAAATTGAGGAAGAAGGGGAGAAGGGTGTTTTGTAGCTAGAAAGAAGTAGTCGAGATACTTTTCTAAATCCCCTTCGATCACAAGAGGCTCTTCTTCTTTAATCGGAAGTAGCAAAAGACCCAACTCTTTCATAACAAGTCCTTGTGGACAGAAGCGAATCCGATCTTCCAAACAATCTTTGCCACGAACAAGAAGTCCTTTGGGAGTACAAAAATCAATTTTCCCTACGAGTCGTGTCTTGCCTATTGTGAGATCGACTTGTTTGGAAAAGATCTCTTCGGGAGCGACTCCAAACACCTCCATAGCAGATTGCCACTCTTCTACCTCTTTAGCGATCTGTTTCTTGGCAAGTGGTTCAAGAAGGTGTAGAGGCAGCTCTCCACGTCCCTTAGCCCTCTCTAGAACCTCTTCTAATGGAGTCTGAATCGCTTCTCTAACAAGATGGTACTTAGCAAGAGGGTCAAGGAGGTATTCGCCCTGATCGGGCTTAGAACTGTAATCCGGATAGATACCAAGTACTTCATGAAAATAATAGCGCAAAGGATGGCGAGCGAACTTGAATAGCTTCTGGATGTCTACTTCTCGCTCGTGTGTAGAAGGAGGCTCTAATGCAATACGTTCATAAAAATCGGTGATCAGTGGGGATCGTCTTTCTGAAGTAACTTTTGCCTTTGCAATCGCAAACTGCTCTTGACTATAGCTCCGCAGCTGCTCTTCTTCCGCCTGAAAATAAACCGGATTAAATGGATCGGCTGGATGATGGACAACCTCTGATCCTTCTAGATGGGACAATAGTTCGTCTACAAGTGGAGATGCACCCCACTTCCCCTCCGCATCACGAACATAACTCATAAAGAGGCTCTTTCTTGCAGAGAGCAGTGTTTGCAAAAAGAGATACCGATCTTGTTCGGTTTTTTTTGGACGATAGTCTAGCTCCCCTACATAAAGCGAAGCTTTTTCTTCCCGCCCTGGGAAAGCTTCCTCTTGCATGCCGATTAAACAGATCACTTTTCCAGGTAAGACACACCCTTCCGACAAAGAGCCAAAACGGACAGCTTGCAAGTGAGGTGCTAGGTGAGTTTTTCCTTTTTTTCCAAGCAGCTGCTCTAGTACTCGCTCAACACCTGAAAAGGGAACTTCTTCTCCATCGAGACGATCGCAGCTTGCTGCAAGCTGCTGCAGCTGCTTATAAAGGTCTTCTGTCGGGTCTATTGCAAAATAACTTTCTAACAGACAGCCAAAGTAGCGAAGCCAAGTGGGGATCGTCCATTTTGTTCCATCGTAGAGAGGTGCTAAATCATCTGCCAAAGAATGGATCAACGTATAAAGCCTATTGAATCCCTCTATCTCTGTCACTTCAACAGCGCAAAGGGGAGCTCCGCTCCCTTCGATTTGTCCAAGCCCCAAAAGAAGGCGCTGCAACCCCCTTTCCCATGTTCCTTCCTCTGTGTTAGCAAGGATCTGCTCCTCTTTTGCATCTTGTAAATAGAGGACCCGCCGCTCTTTCTTAGAAAAGCCCCAACGAACATTTGCCAAAGTCAACCACTTGCGCACTCGTCCAATATTCAATCCGAATTTTTCCTGAAAAGGAGGTGCGCTAAAAAGCTGGAGAACATTTTCCAAAGCAAATCGCTTTTTAGGTAACCCAACTAAAATTCTCAAAGCCTTTGCAACAGGATCGACTTCACCTGTCTCAAGATCTGCAATCGCATAGGCCATATGGGAAAAGGCCGCATGGATATAAGGAGCATATATTGTGATATCTGGCGCAAACACCTGTACATCTCTTGGAGCTATTTCTTCTGTTTCAAATAAGTGCAAAAGTTGATCTTTCAAAATCTCTACTTCACGAAGTGGAGTCACAGCGGAATAAACCGAGATACTTTCATCTATTTCACGTTTTTCAAAATATCCCTCTAAGAAATCTTTCTGCACTTTATGAAGGCAGTTTTGCTCGGAGGGCTCTACGTAGTGCTCTTCAGAAAGGAGATTGCTCTCTTCTGCCATAATAAGCATCTTCCGACCTACCCTACCCCAGTTGGCAAGTAGGGGGTGTTGCTCTTCAAAACTCTCTTCAAAAAAATCGAGCTGCCCTTCGGGAACCTCTTTTGCAAGAAAGTTTTGTTCCTTATCTGAGTAAAAATCTCCCCAGAAGATCGCGCACGGAGAAAAGAGGTACATTTTCGCATCAAGGCTCTGAAAAAATCGAAAGTAACTCTCTTGAATAAAGCTAAACCCAAAAAGATGCACCTGCCAATTAGAATGCACTTTGATCTTATCTGTTGGGAACACCCAGCGATCGGTCACTTTTTTCCAGAGGCTTTCTTGCCAGCTACTTAAAGCTTGCTTCCCATAAATGCTATACCATTGGAAATACTGAGCTAATGCGTCACAAAAAGGACCTACTCTTTTTTCTCTAGCTTGCGTGCCAAAGTATCGAGCAAGTTCTTCCTCCTTTTCAATCATAGGAATCAAGGAATGTTGAAGAAAAAGGGA
Organism: Chlamydiota bacterium; assembly: GCA_021772375.1. Taxonomy (GTDB): domain Bacteria; phylum Chlamydiota; class Chlamydiia; order Chlamydiales; family Rhabdochlamydiaceae; genus Sacchariniichlamydia. The sequence goes on from JAJFME010000034.1 coordinate 85,503, forward strand.
GAGCTCTAACGCTGTAGGAAGAACTTTTTTTGTGATCTTTGTCCAAGTTTGGGAAAGGTTAGCGATCTGTAGCCCTGCTGCAACCTGCATATCAGGATCTTTTGCAATAGCTTGCATCAAGTAAGCCTTAAGCCCTAAATGAGGGACTGCAATGAGCCGTTTCTCAAATGGTCCGGCCCCTTTAGGAAATAAATTCGCCTTCAGCTCTTCTACCAAGATCTCCAAGTGATTGCTAAAATGGATTTGTGCTTTAGTCATGAATTGCTATGATATCCTAAATGCGAAAGGTTCCCCGATTCCAATTTTCTACGATCCGAGGCTTTTTATCCAAGCTTCCTGGCTTCTCTAATCCAGAAAAGCACTCTCTCCACTTTTTGAACTCGACTCAATTCCTTGGCGCGCTCAACGATAACATCTACAAACTCGTTCTGATTTTCTACCTAATCCAGATCAAAGGACCCGAACATGCCAATGCCATTCTCTCTATAGCGGGAGCTATTTTCGTTATTCCCTTTCTCCTATTCTCCTCTACTGCTGGCATCCTAGCTGATCGCTTCAGCAAAAGCCGGCTTGTTATGATTGTTAAGGCCGCTGAAATTGTAATTATGGTATTTGCTATTCTTGCATTTGCATTCAAGTTTACCTGGAGTAGTTACGCTCTTCTCTTCCTTCTGTCCGCGCAAAGCGCCATGTTTGGCCCTTCCAAGTATGGGATTATCCCCGAACTTGTAGAAAAACAAAAAATCCCAAAAGCTAATGGTCTCATCACCTCTTTCACTTACTTTGCCATTATTGCTGGAACTTTTTTAGCCTCATTTCTCACCGAAATCACTGACCACAACTATATTCTCGTTGGATTCTTCTGTCTCCTTATTGCCATCATAGGTTTCTTAAGCAGCTTCGGTATCAAATACACACCCGCTAAAGGAACAAAAAAGAAGATCAACATCTATTTTGTCAGACAGATCTTCCACACTCTTATCGAGTGTAAGGATCAAAAACATCTGATTGTTTGCATCTCCACCTCTGCCTACTTCCTGTTCGTTGGAGCCTTTACCCAGCTCAACATCATCCCCTTTGCCATGCAATCGCTGGGCCTTACAGAGATTGCCGGAGGATATCTCTTTCTCACAACAGCCTTAGGAATCGCAGCCGGCGCCCTAGCTGCAGGACGAGCTTCAAGAAGTCGCATTGAACTGGGCCTCACTTGCCTCTCAGGGCTCCTAATTGCTATCTTTTTCTTCTTCCTCTCCGCCTCTACTTTCCAGCTGCCGATAGCTATTACCTCTCTATTTTTAATCGGTTTTTCTGGGGGGTGCTTTGTGGTTCCCATCGATGCCTTTATCCAGCTGTTTAGCCCGGAAGCCAACCGAGGCCACGTGATTGCAGCTTCAAACTTTTTAAGTTTTATTGGAGTCCTCTTTGCATCTCTTTTTCTCTACCTATTCAACCAAGTCTTAGAATTCTCCTCAGCAGGAAGTTTTGCTGTGATGGGATGGATCACCCTCTTTTTCTCCCTCTTCCTTATCATTCGCCTCTCCGACCTGTTTCTTTCCTATACAGGACGAAAGATCCTTCGCGTATTTATGCCTGTTGAAGTCGAAAACTTCGAGCTTGTAGAAAAAACAAACCGCCCGATCCTCATGCTCGAAGAAGGCTCCTTCTTAAAAGCCTGGCTTCTTTGTAGCTTCATTCCGAACCTCAACATCCTCGTTCCCCAATACAAAACCCGTAGATTCCCCTGGTTCCAACATTTTTTCTACTCTCTTCATAGGATCGACTCACCCCAAAAATTTGAAACCCTAGTAGAAAAGAGCAAGCAGTTCTCCGATCATGAAACAATCCCTTGTATTTATCTCCTTAAGAAAAAGCCCATCCCAGAGAAACAACCCTTCACCCTCCCTCCTGTTTTTATTCGAAAACAATTCGAGGTGATTTCAGTCAACTTCGAAAAAAAACCAGGCTCCAAGACCACTACAATCCTCTTTTCAAAATAGTTCACAACTCTTAGACTGTGCGCAAACTTTGAGGATTTTTTTTATGACAGTACAAGTCTCTTCTGATGACCGAGTGATCTTTGACCAAACAATGGACTATGCCCCTATCTGTAGCACGGCAACCAATCTGTTTGCTCTCTTTGTAAAGTGCGCAGTAATCCCTTGCACAAGCCAAGCAAGCATCGATAACAGCCGCTACTATACCCACATACAAAACAAAAGCTTTTTCCGATGCGTCACTCTTCTCATTCCTTTCCTAGGAAATGGAATCGTTGTAGCCTATGATATTGCAGTTCTTCTTTCGCGTGGATTCACTCAGATCTCTCTTTTTACCTCTTCTGCCGCATCATCAGGCCGTTTTCTTGATTATGTTCCCTATCTAGGAACTGCAAAAAACATAATGGACATTTTCCTTAAGTGCACACTCGTTCCTCTTATGAGCAAAGAGACGATCCAGACACACCCTTACTACACACATCTTGCAGACAAAAGCCTTGCCCGCTGCTTTGTCCTTCTCGTTCCTATATTCGGCAATATCTCAGTTGCGCTCTATGATCTTTCTCAAGCCAAGACAAATGCTCTTACACTCGTAAAACAAGATGGCCTAGCCCTTCAATCGGTAGGCTACTTCCAGAATGATCAAGACGTCGTAAAAAAAGCTGTGAGGCAAAATGGCCTTGCTCTTCAATTCGCAAGCCCCCCATTAAAAGATAGAGAGGCTATTGTCCTCACCGCAATGTCCCAGAACTTGGAGGCTGCTCAATTCGGAAGCTCTCGGACCCTAGGAGCGATTAGAGATCATGTAGCGGCTCTCCTAGAGGCAAGTTAACGACTAAAATTGCGTTTATCTACTACAAAAAAGACCCACGTTTGTGGGTCTTTTTTTAGCTTGAATCAGACTGATCTTTTAGAAAATTACCAACTGTAGATGAACTCAATCTCGTATTGCTTGAAGGTACGGAATGGACCAATATCACTGTCGAAAGTGATCGACTGGACGTACATCTGTTGCATGTCGAGCTTATCTGTAAGGAGTAGGTCGAAGCGAAGGCTGAAGCCCCTGTAGTTCGTTGTTCCCCCGGCTGTTTTTCGTGTAGAAGCCCCATTCCCATCGATTGGCTTGATGGTGTTTGTATAAAAACCAGACCGGTTTGCATTCCCAAGACCAATCCCTGAAGCATCGAAATCGGGAAAGGCCTGCGCTGCTACCACCTGGTAGTTCACATCAAAGGCCCAGTCCCACTGTTTGAGTAGTTGTCCTAGAGAAAATCCTGTATAGATTGCCCAATTGGCTCGTTGATGATCACTTATATCTAGCCGTTTGGCTGCAAAATTCCAGAGAAAACCTGAATAAAAAATTCCTATTTTCTTGATACAGTCAATACGGAAACGATAGCCAGGAATACACTGCGCAACCAAGAACTGAAAGCGATCATTCACAAAACCTTCTGAATAATGCTTTGTATCCCAATCGATAAGAGAAAACTTTGTGTAGAACCCTGTTCCTGCAATATTGAGAAGTCCAAGCTCCCCGATATAGCCAAAGTGGTCTTTTCGATCATTGATGATAAATGGTGCTGCTCGGACGTAAAAATCACCTACCTTTTCAAATGAACGGTCATAGCGGAAAAGAATCCCATCAAAAAAGGATCCAAATTGTACTCTAGAGTCAAATACAGTAAGAAGACCTCGTCTTCCCATTTCGATATCAAATGTATAGGTATCTCCATCTAGAACACGAACACCCAAGTAGGCTCTCTCAAGCGCTATTTTGTTAAGTGTTCCATTGAACACCCCAGCGTCATCATCGAACTCGATCTTGACCGAAGCCCAAGTTCTATCGGTTCGATAATCGAGCATAAGGTTAAATTCTACATCAAAACCACGAGCTGGAAGAGTATCTGTAGGGTCTGTGCCACGTTGACTCTTGCCATTACGATTCTCCCAAGCGCCCTGAAATTCGGTGCGAACTTCTCCACTAAGAGATAGATCTCCTCCGATCTCTTTGAGAGAGATCTGTCTTTTTGTATCGATCCACTCTTTTAAAGCGCGGATGTCACTGTCCTCGATGTCTCGTCCTGTTTCAACGGTATCTGCAAGGACAAGTGAAGTTGTTCCTAAAAGAGAATAAAGAGCGAATGCGCGGCAAAAAGATTTCATGTAAATTGGTCTGTTGCTAATGGAAGAAGTCTACCCCCGACAGCAATAAATCGCAACTTAAGGTAAATCACCTCTCTCTCGTCATATATTCGTGCGGCCTTGAAAAGATGCGCCAAGATTGTTTGATAGAGCCATTTAAAAAAGGTTCCCAATTGTGCATGGGAGCTCCTGTTAACCCAATTCTATCTGTTCGCCAAAGCTCTAGTTTCTCACTAACTGGATTGACAAGGAAGGCAAAGAGGTATTTTGCCCAATTAGTGTCCGCAAAAATGAGCGCCTTAGGCGGGGCTAATCCTTTTGCTCTCATTAAATGAGCTATTTCCTCATGCCGATCTCTGCTTTGACATATCGACTCAGATGCAATCATCTGGTCATGAAGAGTTCTCCTTCCAATAAGCCTGCCTCCTTTTTCTGAAATGCTAAGAGGAAGCATTTCAAAAAGAAATGCACTTAAGTGGGGTAGGGAGGGCAGTTTTTTTACAAAAGCTTGGATCGATAGAGGCTCTTCGGAAAGGATAAACCTTCGCTGCAACTCATTTGCTTCAACTGGCGGAAGTGTAATAGCTAGCTCTTGCAAAAGAAAAAGCTGCTCTTGTGAGTTGAGACGGATAGAAGCATAAAAATTTCGAGCTGGGAGTACGATCTGATCTCTTACCCAGGTATATGTAAAGCCGGAATCTTCCCAACCTCTTCGGAAAAGCTCTTCTCCTGGAAGAAGAGAGAATACATGGGTCGGGGAGGCAATCAACATCCGTTTTTCTGGGTTTTCGATAAAGGGATCCATTGTGAGTGGGGGAAGCTGCTTAAGCGTCTCTAAAATGAAGATAAGTAGATCTTGAGAACTTTCCACCCACCTAGCCTCTTCCGTAAGGGATCCCTCCCTGCAGAAGTAAGTTTTTAAAAGAGTCTCCAGTGTTCCTCCAGAAGTATATGCCCACGGCTTTTTCTCCATCTTGTCTAGCTCATCTAAAGAAAGCTTCTTCAGGGGGACTCGATGTGCTTTTGCCATCCGGTAGAAAGCTAAAAGCAGGAACTCATCATCACTAACCCGGTGAATGATTGCCGTAATCAAATGGGAGATCTCCTGTTTGCCCTCTTCCCACTCGCAAAGCTCTGTCATAGGATGTTCGATCGCCACAAAAAAATCCTTAAGCGCTTGGATGTACTCTTCTTTTCTGTAGATGAATGTCCAACTCCCAACATGCGCCCTACCATGCTTGTAAAGAAGGCGAAAGCCTGCTGGGCTATCGTCGTACGATTCTGTCTGCACATCGTGCATCTCTGCATCGTAGACCTCTTGGAAGAAGCTTTGCGCCTGCGTGGTAATTTGTTCGATAAAAAATGAGAAGAAGCTAGCAATATTTTGTCCACGAAGATGGAACTTATCCCGCGTGTCCAAACAAGCCTGCATGTGGTAGAGGCGTGCTTGGTGCTCTGCCCGCAAGCGTCTAATCTCTGACTCAGTGGAGGCATTTTTTAAAAGGCACTCAGCCAAACGCACTTGATCAAAGGCGATTTCATAATCTGTTTGATATCGGTCGAGATTTTCATTTGCCTCTCTAAGCTTTTGTTCCAAATAAGTATAGACAAGCTCTCCAATCCCCCCCTTTTCTTCAGCATGGAGCCCTAAGCTAGAAAAAAGATTCCAACTAGAAAATTCGGTCTTTACATCAACAAAAGAGGCTAGGGTAAATTCCCACACTTTGAGAAGTAAATGATCTGTAAAGCCAACCATTTCCCACTTAGCTCTTCGCATCGCATCTCGCATCTCGCCTACTTTTTCCAACTTAGGTGACTGGCGTGTTAGTTTGAGATCTTTTTTCTTTAGACCAAATTTCTTAAGCAGAAACTCTTCCAATATTTGGAGATAGGTTCCTCGTCCTCTCTTTTCAGAAAGTCCCACACTATGAACTGCTTTTACAAAACCTGGATGATCCTTTTGGTAGGGTCTATTCCAATCACCCATCCCAGGGGATGGGCTGATCGGAACAACTGATTCCACCCCTCCAAATGTACGACTTAAACATCCCTTCACAAAAAGGCTTTGCATATCCTCGAGAAAGAGATGCATCTGCTCTTCATGAACTAAAATAGCTGGCGCTGTAGAAAAACAAGAACCTATACTTTGGCGCAAAGGACACAAAAGAGCAGATAGAACAGCCCAAATCACATGCCGATTACTAATAGCCCCCTCTTCCTCCAGAGTGATAGCCACCATCTCCTCGAGCTCTCGACTGCAAAGAGGCAGTGCAAACCCTGATAGCTTCTGGACAAGACTTGGGCTTGATTTTAGAACTTGCAAGATCTTAAGAAAATGCTCGTTAAGTTCTCCATCATTGTAGCTGTGGAACGCGAGGATATAGCCTTGATTTTTCAAAAGAGAAAGAAGCTCTTCTATATTTTGGAGATTGCCCTCTTCATCAAGCAGTGCATCTGCAAGGCGAACCGCTCGTCTTTTTGCACGAAAACAAAAAAGCGATTCTTCGGGAAGTAATTGGGAGAGTTGCGCCTCTTTCTCCAGGTCGAAGAGGTCTTCTATTCGAACAAGCATCTACTGTAAGTATGGACAGAAGAGGCGATTCCTGGCAATGGCTAGCCCCAAGCCGCCTTCACATACTTATCGTAATGCCTGGCTTCTTTACTTTGATCTTGAACCCTAGAATGAAGCCCTAGAATTTGTTCCGGTGATGCAAGGTGCCTTTTAACCGTTGTCGATTGTTTACCCAGAGTTGGTGTCAATGAACGAAAGCTGACCATTCCATTTTGATCACCTACGCTCTCAACTAACTCTTGCATTTTTAACGAGCGTGGAGCTGCTATCTCAATAGTTTTTTCAGGAGTATTCCCGGAAAAATTTTGCTCATAATCTGAAGGGGAGTACGCTCGAAAATGATCCATTTTTGTCCGAACATCTGAAAGGCCTGTCCCGCTAAAAAACTCTCGGACCCAATTGAGAATCTGAGTAAGTAGACCGCTCTCTTCCAGACGAGTCTCACTGTCCTTGTATACACTGACCAATCGTTTTTGAAGACTCATTCCCACAATTCGATCTTTTAGACTGAACACTTGTGCTGTTGGGAGTCTCTCATCAATGATCAAAGTAATTCTTTTTACAAGAGCGTCTATTTCGATGGACTCTCCTCCCTTCTGGACCAAACGCTTTCCTGAGAAAGAAACATCGGCTCTAGCTCCTTTAAGAAAGTTAGACATTTCTTTCAAAGAATCCGAACTATTCATGCCATCTAATCTATAAGAAATACTCATAACACACCAATTTAATTATACTAAAACGCTAATTATAACATAATTAATGATTTTAGTGTAATAAAAAGAGTTGCCTGTAGGCGTGAAATAGCAATGCCACCCGCAGTAAAAAAAATTTTACCAAGGGAGGCTACAAAAAATGGAAAATCCTGTTATCGACTAAAAAACAGGCTCTCCATGAGGAAGGCCCCGAATCGCCCTCTCAGAAGCCAAGAGACGCTCAGGAGAGTAGAGCTTCTTCTTTGGAGACTTAGAATCAAATATTTTTTGATATTCTTCCTTTGGATAAGCTTGAAAGTGTTTTTTTGAAAATTTAAGATCCACGTTAAAGCAAGCCCGATAAAGACGCCGGTAAAGCCAGAGCCCCCACTGACGAATGGCATAGACAATTTGTGTAAAAAAGGGAGCTTGTGCAACCGCCTTTTTCACCTCTTTGTACCTCTCATGAAGAGTATCGACAACGCGCATCCCTGAAACTCGCTCGCGAGGGGTAAATGCAATTGTCTTACTTTTTTCATTTGCAATCTCCATTACTCTTTGTCCGATCCAGTCGAGATCAACAGACCCAATAAAAGCAGAGTGTGTGAGGGCACGAACTCCCCACTTGGAAGCGCTTCCTTCAGACCCCAGAAGAAATGTTTCCAAGTCGTCTAAAGTCTTTCTTTGCTGGAAGACTGTAAGCCCCTGCTCTAATCGCGCTTGTAGAGTAATCATCCATTTCTCCTTTTTTCAAAGGGGTTTAGCAAAGGCTCGATAACAAAGGACTAGAAGAGAGAAAAACCACCTACGAAACAAACGAAAAACCTCTCAGTTACTTTGATCAGAACAAACTCCTGACCCAACTCAAAAAAGAAATAGCCACCCAATAGCTACAAGAGCCCCACTCACAAATCCTCCAACAAACCCTAAAAGACCTCGACTCCGCCTTTCAGCATTTTTTTCGAAGAGTCAAACAAAAACAAACCCCCGGTTACCCTCGATTTAAAAGCAAAGGCATTCGAGACTCCTTCCGCTACCCCCAAGGAATCAAAATCAAAGACAGCACCGCCTATCTCCCCAAAATCGGCTGGGTAAAATTCATCAAATCCCGAGAAATCCAAGGAACCTTCAAACAAACCACCATCCTCCAGATGGGAGAGCACTGGTACGTCAGCTTCTCCTGCCAGATAGAAATCCCCGATCCCCCCGAAGTCCCTATCAACGAAAATAAAGCCGTAGGGATCGACGTAGGCCTTACCCGCTACGCCGTTCTCGCATTAGGAACAGCCAATGGACAAAGCCGCATAGCTCCGCCCAAGTTCCTAAAAACCCACCTACCAAGACTCAAAGTCCTCTCTAAAAGACTCTCCAAAAAACAAAAGAGGAGCAACAACTGGAAAAAAGCCAAAAAACAATTAACCAAGCTCCATGCAAAGATCAGACATGCCCGAGAAAATTTTACCCACCAGCTCTCTACCGGGATCGTCAAGAGCCACGACATCATCTGCGTAGAAAGCCTTAACATCTCAGGCCTACTGCAAAACAAAGAGCATAAACTTGCTCGATCTATTGCAGATGCAAGCTGGCGCCAATTCCTCACCTATCTCAAGTATAAAGCCATCGAAAGAGGAAAGCACTTCGTGGAAGCAGGGAAATACCTCCCCAGCACCCAGCTTTGCCCCTCCTGTGGTAACCAACAAAAGATGGGACTAGGAGAAAGAGAATACCACTGTGGAAACTGC
>JAJFME010000035.1 GCA_021772375.1 Chlamydiota bacterium
TGCTAGTATTTACCAGCAGAGGTTCCAAGAGCTTATAAATTCAGGAGTCTCGGAGCTTGTAGCTGAGAGCACAGTTTCTATAGAGATGTCCCAAGACACGCTTATTCCTATAGAGCAGAAGAAAAAAATAGGCGCTATACCCAATAAAATTAATTCAGGGATAAGTGGCTCTTATACTGTGCGGGATCGGACTGGGAAAAACATTGGGATTTTTAAGCCTTCCGATGAAGAAGCTTATATGCCTAACAATCCTCGGCGCTCTTTACCTAATGAAAAGAAATTTCCAGGTGCCCATATTGACGGTCTTACAATAGGCACTTCTTGGAAAAGAGAGATAGCAGCTTTTGAGGTAGCCAACGCTATAGGAATCAGTGTTCCAGAAACTGTCAGATTCGAAATTCCTCTTCCAGAAAAGCCAGGAGCAGACAAACATATATTAAAAGAGGGCAGTCTTCAAAAATTTGCAGAAGGATGTACTCTTCTTGTAGAGGCTTCTCCTGACATACTGGAGAATCGAAGGATACAAGCAAGCATCCCTTCTAGTGAGATTCATAGAGCGATTTTGTTTGATTGTCTCATAGGGAATAAGGACAGACATCTCGATAATTTGTTCATTACCCTTCAGGATTACAGTCTGATTTTGTTTGACCATGGGGAATGTTTTTGTGATGAGTTGATTGCTTTTGAAGGAAAACCTATTACGAGAACAATCAGCCATTTGGCAATTTGGGGGCATGCTAGTGCTCCTGTTGACTCTCAGGTAAGGGCTACTTTTTTAGAGATGGATCTAGATGCCGTGTGTTCTAGGCTGAAATCGGAAGGGGTTTTAACGGATCGCTCGATATTGGAGCTACATCTGCGGATGAAAATATTAAGAAAAATTTTACTGAAAGCTCCAGAGCTAACAGTTTTCCAGATTTCGACTTTATTCATGGAAATTGGAGACTATGCTACAATAGCGGAGGAAGTTTTTCAGGAAGCTGCAGATAATTTTACAAATCAGGGTTTAGTAAAGGAAGCTGATTTGGTTAAGTTGGGTGCTTTTGAGAAGATTGTTAATGAAAAATTGAACGGTTTTCCCTCAGAGGCGTTTCTTCAAGACCTAAAAAACAGGAAATAAAATGATTACTTTTTCTTTAGAAAAGCATGGTTACGACACACCTGTACAGCTCGTGCAGCTTCCTTCTAACGAGCCAATGCTAAAACTTCCCCAAGGTCTCAATGGGGTAGGAATAATTTCTGAAAAGGCCTTTGTTTTACAAGGGTTCCAAAGGCTGGGTGTGCGCATTCCCTCTGACGAGGTGAAAAAGTACCCTCAGATTGGAAACAGGCAATTTATCCTCCCTAAACAAGAGGGCTTTGGCAGAGCTTTCTATGAACTCTATTTTCCTAAGCTCGCAAAAACCAATCCTGATAATTATCAATGGTACCTCTTGGATGGCAAAGCCTAGTTCCAAGTAGCTCTTCTCTAGAAAAGAATTTTTTCTAAAACGTCTGTTGGCAATATTGTAGCTCTTTGCGTATGGTGGGAATGTTCGTGTTTTTTAAGGAAATTAAGATGGCTACAGAGATACAGAAGATAGGGGAGATGTTTCGCGAAAGGCGAGAAGAGATGCACTTAAGCTTGAAAGAGGCAGAGAATTCTACATCGATTCGGGTGGGATATTTGCGAGCGATTGAACTGGGAAAAGTTCAAGAGTTTCTCTCTGGTATCTATGCCCTTGGCTTCATTAAACAGTATGCGGAGTTTCTTGGTTTTGATGTAGCAAAAATCATGAAAGAGCATCCTGCAGCTTTCTATATGCAGCAAGAAAAACATGACTTTTCTTATGGGATTGGCACGTTAGACGTACGTGGCAGTCTTGGAGGAGGAGATAAGTGGCTTCCCAATTTATTGTGGGCCTTGGCAGCTGGCGCTGCAATTGTTTTAGCCTATTATTTCTCTAAAGCGATAGGTCTACTATGAGTGCAGACCCGAAGGGCAATCGCCTCGCTAATGAAAAATCTCCCTATCTTCTGCAACATGCGCATAACCCTGTTGATTGGTATCCTTGGGGTGATGAAGCTTTTGCTAAAGCTCAGGAAGAAGATAAGCCCATCTTTTTATCGATCGGATATGCAACTTGTCACTGGTGTCATGTGATGGAAAAAGAGGTATTTGAAAATACTGAGATCGCACAGATAATGAACGACACTTTCATCAACATCAAAGTCGACAGAGAAGAACATCCAGAAGTAGATGGCATCTATATGGAGTTTGCACAGGCCCTTATGTCCTCTGCAGGGGGCTGGCCTCTCAATGTAGTACTTACCCCGGATTTAAAACCCTTCTTCGCAGTCACTTACTTGCCAGCAAAAGCTAGTAAAGGGCTGATCGGGATGGATCAATTTGTCACACAGATCCAGATGCTCTGGCGGGGTGAAGAGAGAAACACTCTGGTAGCTCAAGCGGACAAGATCGTCGATCTTTTCTCTAACTCTGCTAAGACAAGCGGTCCAGACCTTCCCACACGAGATGATCTACAAAATGCAATTCAAATGCTATTTGATATTGCAGATCCTGTTTTTGGAGGGATCAAGGGGGAGCCTAAATTTCCACTTGGCTATCAGGCCGACTTCCTTTTGCAGTATTCGAAAGAAAATGATGACAGCCGCTCTCTTTTTTATATCGAGCTTTCATTACAGATGATGGCGCGAGGGGGGATCTATGACCATCTTGGAGGTGGATTTGCCAGGTATTGCATCGATGAGAAATGGCACATCCCTCACTTCGAAAAAATGCTCTATGACAATGCGATTCTAGCTAAAACCTATCTCGAAGCATACAAGTACACGAAAAAGCCGTTCTTTGGCCAAATCAGTTGCCAAACCCTCGATTACGCACTTCGAGAATTGCAAGGAGAAGGTTTTTATTCTGCAGAAGATGCTGATTCCGAAGGGGAAGAGGGGAAATACTATGTCTGGAGCCAACAAGAGATCATAGATACTCTAGGACAAGGAGACGGAGAAATTTTCTGCCGCTACTTCGGAGTGACTGAAGAGGGGAATTTCGAGGGAAAAAATGTACTTCATGTTCCTTTCGAGCCGAAAGAATTCGCTGAGATCGTAGGTCTTGATGAACAAAGGCTTCAAGAGACGATGCATGGAATGAAAACAAAGCTTTTGGAAAAGAGAGGAGAGCGACCTAGGCCCTTCAAAGATGATAAAGTGATCACCTCTTGGAATGGGCTGATGATTGATGTCCTTGCATGGACAGGTTTTTGTTTTCCTGAAAAACCCTATCTAGAAAATGCTGTCAAAACTACTGATTGGATCCAGGAGAATCTATTTGTGGAAGGGCAGTTGATGCGCCGATTCCGTGATGGGGATGCCAGATTTTCAGCCGGACTCGATGACCATGCTTTTTTGATCCGTGCACTTATCTCCCTGTTTGAAGTGGGAGCTGGGAGTCGCTATCTACAATGGGCGATGCAGCTTACCGATGTTTTAGAAAGAGATTTTAAAGCACCTGAAGGTGCCTACTATCAGACTCAAGAGACCAAGCACCTTCTCATTCGCAAATGTGAGTTCTACGATGGAGCAGAACCTTCTGGTAATGCGGTCCATTGTGAGAACCTCCTTCGTCTCTACCAACTCACGCAAGAGCAGAAATATATCTCTCAGGCAGAAGATGTGCTCAAAGCTGCAAAAACCTTCATTGAAGCTTTTCCACCAGGTGCTTGTTACCACCTGATCACTCTGCAGCGTTACCTTGATGAGAAAGCGCCTCTAGTAGTAGTTGCACTTGATGAGAATAGATCAAATGAACAAGAGATTCGTAAAGCTCTGGGAACTCACTTTTCTCCACATAGTGTCTTTGTTTGGAAAGACTCAAAAGATGAGACAATCAATCAGCTTATTCCATCGATTGCAAGTCAAGGCTGTATAGATGGGAAGACCACAGTGCATATTTGTCGTGGTACTCATTGTGAGGCGCCGATGACAGAGATGGATCAGATCCTAGAGGCTATTGAGCATATCTAGGCCTTCTTGAATCGCTTTGTCTTAGCTATGCTCCATATTTTCTCCAATTTTTTGACCTCGGGGTATTATAGTGTCTCATTTACATGGGACATTACATTCCTTGTGATTTAATTTCCCTTTCTTCAGTATTCCCGCAAAGAAATTCACAACTTCAAAGAGGTAAGATGATTTGGCATACGGTTAGAGAGGCATTGACGATGGATCTTAGAAACTCTTTTGTTAGTACAATAGGAGGCATGGCTGTTTCCGAAGGTACAAGGAGAGGGAATCCTTACACTTATCTTTCCATCAAATTGGTAGCTGAACTTGGGCAAAGAATCACCGCGGTGATTGGTCTTGAATATGCCGTTCGTAAGTGTGTAGGAGAGCTGGGATTAGAGGCTGGCAAAGAGGTGCTTCATGAATGCATACGTAGAGAAGCCTCTAATAATTATCTATCATATTCTTTAGGCCTTGTTGGGGTAGCATTTTATCCTTTGGGAAAATGGGTTTCGGCAAAACTTGGTCAACAAAAGACGGTTCTTCTAGAAGATGCATTTCTCTATTTTTCTGGACTATCCATTAGTCTAATCTCAGCAAGTATGTTAAAATCGCTTGAGACTTCTCTAAGTAACTCCCAGTGATCGTTGAGTGTACATATCTTGCTGTTGACTTTACCGAAGCTAAAGAAGAGCTATGTGCAGAGGTTATCGCTTTTACATTCTGACCTGCTCCCAAAAAACTGATCCATGCTAAAATAGACTTTCTCCATTTAATCAAGAGGAGAAAAAGAATGAAAAAAAGCAGATTCACAGAAGAACAAATCATCAGGATCCTTAAAGAAGGAGAGGCAGGAGGAAAGAT
>JAJFME010000036.1 GCA_021772375.1 Chlamydiota bacterium
TGATGCAGAGTGGTCGAGACTAAGTCAACGTTCCAAGAAAAAGAAACCCAGCTGGAATCACCCTTGGAAACGAGGAGCGCGAAGACCCATTAAGCTAACAGTGTAAGCACTCAAATAGTAAGTCGGGGGACACTGTCCCCCAGCACCCCCTGCCCCGCCTTCGTTGGCATATGCAATCTTGGTTTTTAGATCCCTAATGAGGGGGAGAGATCCCCCTCATACTCCCCCTTGATTTTAAAGAATATTTTTGATAAGATTAATAGGACAGAATCACTAACAATGTCTCCCTTTAGAAAAAAAGGGGACATTTCTAATTGTCCCGACTAGGGGACATCTCTATTTGTGGCTAACATGGTTTTGTGAGGTGGGAGGGGAAGAGGTAAAAACTTTTTTTTAATCCCTGTTGAGGGTAAATAAATAAGTATATGTTTAAGAAGTTTCGGATCCCTATTTTATCTGCAGTTGGATTGGTTTTAGCAGGGGTTATGGTCATTATTGGACTACAAAAGCCGCCCATTCCACCGATTGAGAATCCTCCCCCCAAGCCCCCCTATCTCCATTACGTCGCAGGTTCTGGCATCATTGAAGCCAGCTCGCTCAATATCAATATCGGAACGGCGATCGAAGGGATTGTAGAGGAAGTGTATGTCCAGCCAGGGGATATTGTAAAAGCTGGAACGCCGCTATTTCGAGTCGATACACGTGAGTTGAGGGCAGAGGAAAAGCGAGCAATAGCCGTTAGAGATGTAGTTGCAATGCGACTAGAACGCTTAATGAACCAGCCACGTCAAGAAGAAGTTCCTCCTCTTGAGGCGAGGGTCAAACAAGCAAAAGCACATCTTTCAGATGAGTTTTCTCAGTATACGATTTTTCAGAATGTGGCAGATAAGCGGGCTATTAGCTTCAACGACTTCAATCAGAGAAAGTATGCCGCTCGGATTGCCAAGTATGAGCTAGAACAGGCAGAGGCGGATCTGGAGCTTTTGAAGGCTGGAGCTTGGATCGAGGACGTGAAAGTCGCTAACCAGCGATTTATAGAGTCTGAGGCAAGACTTAACGTTGTGCAAACAAATGTTGAGCGAGCAATTGTTCGAGCTCCGATCAATGGACAGGTCCTGCGGGTGAATATCAATGTAGGAGATATTGCACGGGGGAGTCGAGAAGATACAATTTTTAGTGATCCACTTCTTCTTTTTGGGAAAATCGATCCGATGCATGTGCGTATTGATGTGGATGAAAATGACGCTTGGCGTGTCTTTTCTGGAGCTTCTGCGAGAGCTTTTGTAAGGGGAAACAGTGCAATCAGTTTTCCATTGGAGTTTGTCCGCATTGAACCCTACGTTGTTCCAAAGCGCTCTTTGACAGGGGAGAACTTTGAGCGGGTGGATACCCGTGTACTGCAGTTGATTTATCGCTTTGATAAGAAAGATATTCCAATATTTGTGGGTCAATTATTGGATATCTATGTCGAGGCCAAACCCTCTCATGGGATATGAAAAAGTGGATTCCCCTACTCTTTTTGTCCGGATGTATGTTGGGGCCTGATCACGAAGCCCCCCATGTTTGTCTTCCCTCTGAATATGAACAAGTTCCAGAAGAGACCGAATCCGTAGATCTTGCCACTTGGTGGGAGCAATTTGAAGATCCCTTACTCAATGAGTTGATTGGAGAAGCTCTTACTTGTAATTTTGATCTGCAAATCGCTTTGCATAAGATCGAAGAGGTGCGTAATTTGTATCGGATCGATCGCTCTGCGCTCTATCCGCAAATCCAGGGGAATTTTGCAGCCATTCGTTTTCGGCGTAGTGAAAACCTTGTATCCGAGGTAATTGAAAACCCTTCCACAGCAGTAGAAGTAGTTCCATCGGATTTTACAGGACCTCTTATACAGAATTTTTTTCAAATCGGCTTTGATGCAGCCTGGGAATTTGATTTTTTTGGAAAGAACAGAAGAAAAGCAGAAGCTGCATATCGCGATTTTGAGGCAAGTCAAGAAGAAGCTCTATTTGTCCAGATTACTTTGGTAAGTGATGTGGCAAGGAGCTACATTGATATTCGCTCACTTCAGCAACAAGTTCAAACAAAGAAAGAACAGATTACAAGGCAAAAAGAGCTATTGGAGCTTGCTAATAGCCGGTACACGGCAGGGCTTACTTCTTTTTTCGATGTGTCAAGGGCTAAAGCTGCGCTGGAGGCGCAGGAATCAACCCTTCCTCCTTTGCAAGAAGAACTGAAGCAAACGATCCATGGGCTTGCGATTTTACTAGGAAAGCCTCCCGAGCAGTTTTTTGTGGAAGAGGGGTATATCCCAGTGGCAAAAGGGTTAATCCCTTCTGAACTACCCTCAGAGCTTTTGTGTCGTCGCCCAGATATTCGGCAGGTTGAACGAGAGTTAGCTGCAGCAACCTCACGGATTGGGCAAGCGAAAGCAGAGCTCTTCCCGAGTTTTTCTCTTATAGGCTCCTTTGGAACCCAGTCAAGCTTGGTTGATAAATTGTTTGTATGGCCAAGTCGTTTTTGGACAATTGGGCCCAGTATGATTTGGAACCTCTTTACAGGAGGACGGCTCATTGCCCAGGTCGAAGTGCAAAATCAGCGACAAAAGCAGGCAATCCTTTCCTATGAGAGTGTGATCAATGAGGCGCTAAAAGATGTAGAAGATCGATTGGTTGGCTATTTCAAAGAAGGGAAAAGGTTGGAGTTTTTAGAAGAACAGCTGAGTACTAACTCTCTTGTTCGTGATCTTTCTCTTGATCAGTATGTGGCAGGACTTGTCTCCTTTGATGAAGTACTCGATGCAGAAAAAACCCTCTTTCAATCACAAGAGGAAATGATTGCAAGCCAAGGGGTGTTGATGATTCAACTTGTTGGACTATATAAAGCGTTGGGAGGAGGCTGGGAATGCTGCGACTCGCTTTAAAAATTCTGATGGGAGACAGGGCCAAGTATATTGGTATCATTCTGGGGCTTACATTTGCGTCTTTTATTATCGTCCAACAGGCAGCGATTTTTATTGGGTTGATGACACGTACGTATGGGTTTATCACAGATACTTCTCAACCCAACGTCTGGGTAATGGATCCGAATGTGCAGTTTGCAGATGATATTCAACCCATGAGCAATACTTCACTTTTTCGCGTACGGAGTATAGAGGGAGTCGCTTGGGCTGCCCCTCTTTTCAAAGGGAGGATTCGCGCTAAGCTTCCAAGTGGGGAGTTCCACAACAGTATCGTCATTGGGATCGATGATGCGACCTTCATTGGTCAACCGCCTGTAATGAAAGAAGGAAATGTCCATTTTTTACGTAATACAGATGCCGTTATTGTGAGCGAAGAAGCGGCTCAAGGGCTGTTTGCACGGAAAACTGCTGATGGTGAGAAGATCCCTTTGCGTATCGGAGATACAATGGAGCTAAATGACAACCGCGCTGTTGTCGTGGGAATCTGCGATATCTCTCGTACTTTTCAAACCTTGCCTGTGATCTATACGACATTTCGACGCGCGATTCGATATGCCCCTTTTGAGCGTTTAAACCTATCATTTGTTTTAGCAAAATCAGCTCCTTGGGAAGATCCGAGAGAGCTCTGCAAGCGGATCACTAGAATTACAGGGCTTGCTGCATACACAGATGAGCAGTTTGCTAATATTACAGAGAATTATTTCTTGCGCAGAACTGGAATACCATTGAACTTTGGTCTAGCCATTGGACTTGGGTTTGTGATTGGAGTTGCAATTGCAGGTCAGTCTTTTTACAACTTTACCCTTGATAACTTACGCTATTTTGGCACGCTTAAAGCGATGGGTGCTACCAATGACCTGCTCACCAAAATGCTTCTCCTGCAATCTGTTGTTGTAGGGATACTAGGATGGGGACTTGGAGTTGGAGCTGCTGCCCTTTTTGGCATTATTTCTCTGGGAACACGCCTTTCGTTCCGCCTTCCTTGGCAGCTATTTCTAGGGAGTGGCTTAGCCATGCTTTTGATTTGCTTGATGGCAGCTTATATCAGTATCCGTCGTATCTATCGTTTAGAACCCGCCATAGTCTTTAAGGCCTGAGGAGTTTCATGGGAGCAGTTCAATGTCAGGGTATCCAGAAAGTATTTGGAGAAGAGGCGACCAAAGTAGAAGCTCTGAAAGGAGTAGATCTTTCTTTGGAAGAGGGGGAGCTTCTCATGATCGTAGGGCCTTCTGGTTCTGGAAAGACAACTCTAATCTCAATTATCGCAGGGATCCTTGGTCAGACAGGAGGAAAGTGCGAAGTATTCGGACGTGATCTGCAAGAGATGCAGAATTCCGAGTTGACGAAGTTTAGAGGAGATAATATCGGTTTCGTCTTTCAGTCGTTTAATTTGATCCCAATGCTCACTGCCCGAGAAAATGTAGCAGTTCCCTTGCTTCTAAATGGGGCTGCTTATGAAGATGCTCTTGAAAAAGCAGGTGAGCTTTTATGTAGTTTTGGTTTGGCTGAGCGGCTCGATCAGCTTCCCAAGGATCTTTCTGGTGGAGAGCAACAACGAGTAGCCATTGCTCGCAGTTGTATCCATGAGCCAGGACTCATTGTCTGTGATGAGCCTACAAGTAGCCTCGATCACGAAACAGGCGTCGTTGTTATGGACCTGTTTCGCAAGGAAATCTTGGAAGAGAATCGAGCATTAATCATCGTCACTCACGACCCCCGCATCTTTTCTTATGCCGATCGGATCATCCATATTGAGGATGGTCGGATTGTTGAGAAAATCTCTATGGGTTGATTTTCAAGCACTTAGGAGGGGGTGATTGCTGAGTTGTGGCTGGGTAAGATATTTTATATGCGGCCACAACTGCTTTGACAATAGAGTTGTGGCTGGTTAGTGTCCGGCTTATGCAGCCATAACTTTCGAGAAATTCGACGTTTATCCAGTGCTTTATCCCAGATGGAAAAAACAGGGTGACCTGCTCCCAAAAAACTGATCCATGCTAAAATAGACTTTCTCCATTTAATCAAGAGGAGAAAAAGAATGAAAAAAAGCAGATTCACAGAAGAACAAATCATCAGGATCCTTAAAGAAGGAGAGGCAGGAGAAAAGATCGACGAGCTGTGCCGTCGTCATAACATCTCTAAACCTACCTATTACAACTGGAGATCTAAATATGCAGGTCTAGAGATCTCAGAACTGAGGAGATTGAAGAGCTTAG
>JAJFME010000037.1 GCA_021772375.1 Chlamydiota bacterium
GTCTAGTTTGTACTTCCTTCATTGTTGGCCTAGACTCCATCCTTGGGTTGTGCATATCTTCGATAAGATTTTTTAGTTCTGAACTATCTAGAATTTGACTAGAAAAAGTATTGAAGATATCCACAAGAACCCCTGAAAACAGCCAAACATCAATTTTACCCAAAAGCGTTGTAATGGCTCGAAACGATTCAGGAGTTTTCAACGTTAGATATTGAGTGGAAGCATATAAAACAGAAAATCGATCTCCTTGGGGAAGCTGTCTACGCCTTAGTAAGACTGTCTTGAGTCTATCGGTATCGAGTTCATAAGCAGGAACTTCTGGGAAATAAAGACTGCATCCAAAGTCGGCAACTTTTCCTTGATAATCTTCAGTGATGAGCACATTGTCTGATTTTAGATCAAAATGGAAATGGTTTTCTCCATGCATATAAGCTAAGGCATCCGCGTAGTGGCTCGCAACATGAAGAGCTCTATTCGCGGTTAACTGCTTTGTTTTTAAAACGTTTTCGAGACTCCCCATGCAATATTCGGCGATAATTTCTCGACGTAGCATAGCTTGGTTAGCCACAGATCCCTCTGTGTTTTTTGTGGTGATATGTCCTTGAAATACGGTTTTTAAAATGTGCGGATGGTTTAACGTTCTATATATTTCCCCTTCAAAACGGGCATCGGCTGAAAGCTCGGTTTGTCGTTCTATTTGTTCTGGTCCATTGAGTCGAGTAGTCCCGCTGTCTGTCTGAATTTTGTGAGGCTTTTGAGTGATTAGCTGGGCAAATATCTTGCCAGTGCACATGTCGACGACAGCTTTGCCTTTTTTAAAGTATCCTTTGCCAAGAACAATATTTGTATGCATTAAAAGACGCATTTGGCCGGCAATATTTACTGCTTGAAAGGTAAAGGAATCAGGACCTGTCTTCTTTTTGTATAAGGCAACTCTGAGGTCTTCCCTTAAATCTGTTCGAAGCGGAGTGGCTGTCCTACTTGCCCAGTGCATTACGGACGTCCTGGAGGAGGGGGTTTCCCGGAAAGCTAATTCTGATTGAATCGCTTGTCTGTCGCTTTGAACTCCGGATGCAAAATTGTCCCAGTGATTTTTTATCCGGTTGAGTAGTTTGCTATCAGCGAGTGGTTTCAGAGTTTGCTCCAATTGGTTTGCCGATATTATTTGGTCCATTCTAGAAGAATGTGCTGAGCTATTTACTGCAGGTAGAGACATGAATTTTTTCCATTGTTTAATTTATAAAGCACGACCTGTGTCGTATCTGGTTCGAGACCTTAGGAAAAGCTTCTCAAAAAAGCAATTAGCTTTCTTTTTTTTAAAGAAAAATCTCAGGAGCTGTCTGGATGGAGTGGCTGAGAATTTTCACTATCTGTGCAAAGCGAGAGAGGGCGTGATCTGCTCCCCAAAAATTAGATCACATACAAAGTTACCTTTCCTGCTAAGTTGCCCAAGGGGCAAAAGGAGCAGAAATGTAAAAAAACCACAAAGAAGCGCGGCATTTAAAAAAAAGTAGCGCTAGCCGCCTTGAAAAAGGAGGAGACGATAAAAGAGATAGCCCAAAAACCTGGGGTCTATCCTGTCCACGTCCACAAATGGAAAAAAAGCTTCTAGAAAAGGCGAAAGCTGTTTTTGAGGCTAAAAAAGATAACTTTGAAGAGCGAGAAGCTGAGCTCCATGAGCAGATTGGAAAACTGACTATGGAAAATACCTGGCTTAAAAAAAATTGGGACTTTAAATCGAAAGAGCCGTTTCTCTTATTTTGATCCAGAAGACAGCCAGCTTTCGATTCGTCAACAGGCTGGAATTTTGGGAGTCACGAGATCTGGCTACTATTTTGGCCCTAAGCCAGGAACAGAAAAAAATCTGGCGCTGATGGATCTAACCGATCAAGAGTTTACAAAGCACCTCTTCTATGGAACCAGGCGGGTTACCATCTGGTTAAAAAGACAAGAGTACTCTGTAAACCGAAAAAGAGTTCAGCGACTTATGAGGCTAATGGGGCTGGAGGGTATCTGTCTCAAGAGAAATTTAAGCAAAGGAGAACAAGAGAACAGAATCTATCTCTGCCTATTGAGAAACCTGGAGATCACACATTCAAACCAGGTTTGGTCAACAGACATCACCTATGTGAAAATCCGGGGAGAATGTATGTGTCTCACCCCAATAATGGACTGGTATAGCCGTTATGTACTCTCTTGGAAATTATTCAATAGCCTTGAAGTAAGCTTCTGCTTGTAAGCTCTCGAAGAGGTCCTTGAAAAAGGGAGGCCCGAGATCTTTAATACAGACCAGGGAGCTCAATTCACTAGTGAGCGATACACGGGCTACCTTGGAAAGGCGAAGATACAGATTAGTATGGATGAAAGAGGTCGTGCTCTAGACAATATCTTTATAGAGCGTCTTTGGAGGACAGCAAAGTACTAGGAGGTCTATCTCAAGGAGTATGAGAATGTAAGGGGCCTGTATCTGGCCCTGAGGGAGTATTTTGACTTTTACAATAATGAAAGGTTGCACCAGTTGCTCAATTGCCAAATGCCGAGGCAGGTGCACTTCTCGGAATAAAAAATATCCCTCCCTCTCCTAAGGGGAGGGGAAAGCTCTTTATGAAGCTTTAAGGTCACATAAGAACCTGCAGAAAGAGCAACTTAAATGATCTTCACTTTGGTCTAGACATTAGAGTCCACTTTTAAAAAAAAGAAAGCTAATTGCTTTTTTGGAAAGCTTTTCCTAAGGTCTCGAACCAGATACGACACAAGTCGTGCTTTACAAATTAAACAAAGGAAAAAGTTCATGTCTCTACCTGCAGTAAATAACTCAGAATCTTCTTTGAGAACAAACCAGATATTATCCGCAGATCAGTTGGTGAAAAAGCTAGAACATCTCGCAGACGATAAACTACTTGTCCGTATAAAAAACCATTGGGATAGCTTTGCGTCAGAAATTCAAAGCGGGAAAAAATTAATCCAATCGGAATTATGTTTTACAGAAGCTCCTCTTTCAGGAGCCTCTTTCATGCGCTGGGCAGTAGGAGCAACTCCCAGACTTCGGACAGACTTAGAAGGAGACCAGCGAGTTGCCTTATATAAAAAAAAGAGCTGTCCCGATTCTTTTACTTTCCAAGCAGTGAATATTGATGGTCAAATGCGTCTTTTAATGCATACAGGCATTTCCTTGGGCAAAGGATGCTTTAAAAAAGGCAAAGCAGTCGTCGACATGTACACGGGCAAAATATTTGCTCAGCTTATCACCCAAAAACCTCATAAAGTGCAAACAGATAAAGGAACTCGTTTACTCGATGGGTCGAAGCGAATAGAGAGGCAAGCAGCACTTTCAGCCGACACTCGTATTGAAGGAGAAACGTATAGAATACTGAGCCATCCTCATATTTTAAAGGCCTTGTTTCATGGGCACATTACCACAAAAAATGCGGATGGATCTGTGGCTAACCTAGCAATGAAACGCCGAGAGATTATCGCCGAGTATTGCATGGGAAGCTTCAAAAGCGTTTTAAATTCCGGACAGCTAACTGTAAACAAGGCCATCCATATTGCAGGCCACTACGCTAATGCTCTAGCTCACATGCATGAACAAAACCTCTTCCATTTCGATTTAAAATCAGATAACGTCCTAGTAACGGAAGAACATCAAGGGAAAATTGCCGACTTTGGATGTAGCGTTCATTTTCCAGAAGTTCCCGCCAATGAATTCGACACCGATAGACTAGATACGGTCTTGCTCGATCGGCGACAAATCCATGAAAGAGACCGTTTTTTCATTATACGCACTTGTCATCAATATCAAGAGTCAAAGAACCCTGTATTATTTCAATCCATTACAACATTTTTAGGTAAAATTGATGTCTGGATGTTTTCAGGGGTTCTTGTGGATATCTTCAATACTTTTTCTAGTCAAATTCTAGATAGTTCAGAACTAAAAAATCTTATCGAAGATATGCACAACCCAAGGATGGAGTCTAGGCCAACAATGAAGGAAGTACAAACTAGAC
>JAJFME010000038.1 GCA_021772375.1 Chlamydiota bacterium
CCTCCAATCTTGATAACTCCTTGTGACTCATAGTGATAACCCTTTCCATTTTTTGTAGCTCCCCCTTGGTAAAAACCTTTCTTTACCACAGGGGACATTTCTAATTGTCGGAAAGGGGACATTTCTATTTGACGCCTACAAGATAAAATCCATACTTTACAAAAACACTGGGTGTTTGTTATAATTTGACCCATGTTTAATTTAACTGCTGGTCATCTATCTAATTACGCATATGACGGGCTCTCAAGTGTTGCGGCCTTTGCCTCTGGGCAACTCTATATACAAACTACTAAACTAGCTCCGTTAGCCCTAAACCTAATTCCTGCTCTTGTCTTAAGTCGAAAAGAATTGATAAGCGTCCCTTGGTGGATGAAAAATGTAATAGCTGTACCGACCGGCATCATGCCCCTCGTAAAAAAAGAGCTCCATCTTATTCAAAGTATGGTCCTTGGTGTGTTTGTAGTAGGTGTTTTAATCCGCCAACAGCTCTTGGCAGATGCCTGTGCAACAGGCTCTGAGGGGCTAGCCCTGTTTGCTCTCAACGTCGGCGCTGATGTTAACCGATCCCAACCAAAGGGTCGATATCAAGGCCGTACCCCTGTTGAATTAGCCTATGAAAAGAATCATCTAGGGATTCTCCAATTATTCCTAAGAGCAAACCCTAATGCACAGTGTTCTACAGTTGATATGATCTTTGAAAAAACAGATCCAAAATTCTGTGAAAACTACATGTGTGCTATTGGCCATGGACTATCAGAAGACCTTGTACTAGATCCCTCCACTGGAAACTATGTTTATTCCAAAAAAGAAATTCTAAACTGGCTCAAGACCTCTGCCAACTCCCCGATTAATCCCGCTGCTAATCTAACAGAAGAAATATTAATCCCTCTGCCAGCTCTCAATAAGTACATAAAAACGAGAAGGGCAGATTTAAGAAAAGATCTTAAATCCCCTATAGATAAAGAGCTCAAACATGCCGCTTTAGTCGAGACGACTATTTTTCAAGAGAGCTTTCTAAGAGAGCGGCGATGTAGCCGCTCGAATGCACTGCCTAAAGCCCCTGTACTATGCCTTCATAATAAAAAAGTTTATGAGAAAACTGTGCTTGAAAAACTAAAAACCAAAGAGAAATCCCATCGTTGGATCCCTCTTCCAAAGCTCAAAGCATACATCCAGAATAGAAAAGCCGCTTTGAGTAAAGACCTTGAAGCCCCTATCGACAAGGGCGCCAAGAAAAGCGCTGAAAAAGAATGGGAACAGATTATGAGGAAAAGCCAATGATGACATCCTCTCTAATAAGAACTTTTCTTCCCGCCTTTGAGACTCTAGCACAGCAAGCAACTGTCAAAAATGGGATTAACCTTGCTATTGCAACAACAATTATACACACCACAGCTCCATATATTTCATCAGCATCAAACCTTCTCTTAAATAGCCTGGCAGATAGAGCAGTAAGCAATGGCTATTCAGGACTTGCCCATTTTGCCATTCAGATGGGAGGTGAAATCGATGATAAGGATGCTGCATTTAAAATAGCCTTCACACACAACAACATCCAACTTTTGCAAGCCCTTGTCGAAGATGGAGGCGATATCACCCCCTACCAAAGCTTTCTTTTACAGGCCATAGAAAAGGAAGACATCCCCCTCATCAAACTGTTCATTAAAGGGGGAGCCGATATCAATCGGACCTTAGATGGAAAATCCAGTCATCTCATCTATGCAATTTGCATGCAAAGTACTGAGTTTGTCGCGTTTCTACTTGAGATGGGAGTAAATGTAAATACTCCCGGTATAGACGGAAGTTCCCCTCTTCACACGGCTATAAAGTGGGGAAAACAAGAAGCTCGAAAAATGTTGTTAGCAAAAGGAGCTGATCTTAATGCTCCGAACGCGGGTGGGGAGACACTCCTCCATCAAGCAGTACACCAAAAACTATATACAAATTTAGAAGAGCTCCTCAAGGATGGTGCAAATCCAAATACGCTAAACAAAGAGGGGAGATCCCCCTTTCACATTGCTGCGTATCGTGGAGACCTTTTCTCTATTAATCTCCTTTTTGCTTATGGGGCAGATCTTCAAATGCCCAATGGGGAAAATAACCCTCCGATCCACGAAGCAGCTCACGGCGGGAGCACTGAAGCGATCGCTCTACTCCTCGAAAAGGGCGCATCAATAGATGCACCTGATAAGAACGGAAGAACTCTCCTTCATATGGCAGCAGAGCTTAACGATACTGAGTCTATTGAAATTTTGCTCGAGAGAGGGGCTAATATAACGATTAGAGATAAACAAGGGCTAAGCCCTCCTGATCTATTAAGAAAACATGGATGGGACGCTAAGGCGATCACTTTACTTTTCGAAAAAGGCGCATCAGTAGATACACCTGATAAAAGCAGTGCAACTCTTCTTCATATTACAGCACACGCTAATGATACTGAGTCTATTGAAATTTTGTCCAAGAAAGGAGCTAATGTAACGATTGGAGATGAACAGGGGCTAAGCCATCTTGATCTATTAAAAAAACCTTAACCCCAGCATTTCACCTCCAGTATCTTATCTCCTTTATTTTTCGTAAGCCACTGAAGATCGATAGTCGTCTCTAAGAAAAGGCAATCTACTCCCCACAATCTATCGAAATCAAAAAAACCGGATTAATCATAATTCCCTAAATTAGAGTTGCAGTGGCCATAAAATAAACATTCATTTATAATCTCGTCCAAATCTTGACCGGGAGAAAATAAGCATGTATCTTCAAAGTCTAACAAATTCTTTTTCAACATATTTTTTGAATGCAGTAAGTGGACCTACTACTGTACAAGGAGCTCGATTTCTTTTTGCAGTAGCTCTCATACATGCTACTGCCCCCACTTTTGTCTCAGCAGAAGGAGTCTTAGATAGGGTTGTTACTCAAGCCTTGGACAGTAATTTCACTGGACTTGCAACGATTGGATTACATTTAGGGGGAAAACCCGGTGAGATTCAGCCTGCTCTCAATAAAACTCTTACAAGTAGAAAATTCATCCTTGCAAAAGCACTTGTTCAAAAAGGTGCAGATGTTAATTTCTTAAATAAAGAAGGGAGTTCCTTTCTGCATGAAGCAGCTGAGTCTGGTGACATGGAGATGATAGAGTTTCTCATTAGAAACGGAGCGAATGTAAATATTGCACATGGTGAATCTGGTTGCACTCCGTTGCACCAAGCAGCATTCCATGCTCAACCAAAAGCCATCGAATCTCTATTAAAATATGGCGCTAAAATCAACAGCCAAAACAAGAACGGAGAAACCCCTCTTTATGAATGTGTGCGTGGGGATAAGCCAAAAATGCCAGGCTCTGATGAAAGTCTCCGTATCATTTTAGAAGCAGGTGCAGACCCCGATATTTCTGATAAAAATGGCCATTCTCCTATGCACTTAGCTGTGTACTGGAATAATATAAAAACAATCAAAACTCTTAGAAATATAGGAGTAAATTTAGAACCTGTTGATCGTAATGGGAATACTCCTCTTCACATTGTCGCACATGATGGGAGAATAAAAGCATTAGTCAATCTCATCCAGCTAGGCGCTAACCTAAATTCCCGGGAAAATGGTAAGAGGACTCCTCTTCATCTTGCTGCTCTGAATGAAAAAGCCGATGCAGTAATGGTTCTTATAGAAAATGGTGCTGAGCTAAACGTTAAAGACGAAAAGGGCTTTACTCCTTTACATGTAGCGGTTTATATAGGAAATCCAGAGTTGGTCAGACCCCTTCTTGAAAAAAAGGCAGCTATCGATGCCGCAAATAGAAAAGGGAGAACTCCCCTACATATTGCTGCATTTAAAGGGCACACACATCTAATAGAGCCTCTTCTACTAGCTGGCGCTGATGTAAATGCAAGAGATCGTTACGGCAATACCCCTGTTGATATCATACTGGAATACTCAAAAGCCCCAGGAAAAGTAAAAGAAACTATTCTAAAAACTTTACTTGCAAAAGGAGCAGTGCAGGGAAAGAAAACACCCAAGCACGATGAACTTTAATCCCTTTCTAAAAAAAGAGGTTTTTTGTACAATACTTTCCATCAACCTTTAAAATTAAGAGGAAAATAAAATGTCAATATCACCACTTATTTATTCAGGAATCCCTTTAGTCCAAAATGCGATTTCTCAATTAACTCGCTTTGCCCCTCTAGCTATTGCCACTGCTATCATGCAGGCCTACCCCTCCCTTGCGTCAGCGTCAGAGTCCGCCCTAAGAAACCTAGTAAATAAAGTATCTCCAGATAATGATCCATCGAACATTCAATCTCTTTTTGAAAAAGCATTAAACGCTGAAAATCTCGATGATCTGGAGTCTTCTATAGAAAAGGGAGCCGACGTCAATAAGCTCTATTTTGGCAGACACCCTCTCAAATGGGCTAGAGACTTTGCAAATCCAGAAATCACTCATGCTCTTATAAAAAATGGTGCTAAAGAGGACCTCTCAAATATTCCCTATCAGTCTAAAACCCCTATAGCCAATAATATTGAAGCCCCTTCGAAGAGAGGCTCTACTCTAAACATGATCCTAAGAGCTACAGGCGAGGCTTGAAATCCTCCTTCTTTATAAATCAGCTCTGAATTTCAAAAATAAAAAAGGGGGTTAGAAGTGACGATACAACCAGTTCTCTATAGAGTTTATGCGGCAGCTCAAGCTCTATTGCCTCAACTAAATAAGTGGGCTCCCCTACTGATTGCAACGGCTATCATGCAGGCCTACCCATCTCTTGTCTCTGCATCAGAATCTGCCATCAGAGACCTATCGAACAAAATATCTGGAGACAATAGCCAACCAGACATCCAATCTCTTTTTGAAAAAGCCCTATATTCTGAAAATATAACAGCGCTGGAATCTTCTATCGTAAAGGGAGCCGACGTTAACAAGCCCTATTTTGGCAAACCCCCTCTGAAGTGGGCTAGGCTATCCGGAAACCCAGAAGTCGCTCAAATTCTTATAAAAAATGGGGCTAAGGAGAACCACTCAAATACTCCCTATCGAGACCCAGATCTAAATGAGCTGGAAGGAGAAATTCAAGCCCCTCCAGAACCAAGTGCTACAGAGAGACTCAACACAGCCCTTTTCGATGTAGCTGAGTCAGAGAGCGGAAAACACATCAAATTTTTAATCAGAAAGGGAGCTGATGTGAATACTAGGGATGCCTTAGGAAACACTCCCCTCCATCGAGCCATTAGATTCTCAAATTTAACAGCTATCAAAGCCCTAATAAAAAAAGGGGCTGATTTGAATGCACTAAATAACAACAATCTCTCCCTACTAGACACAGCTGTCGACACAATGAGCAATGAGTATAGTCCCACTATCATTCTAGAGACACTATTGAAAGCTGGAATAAAGCCAAATAGAGCAAGCACACTTCGGCTTGCAGTATTGTTACGTCATAAAAAAGCTATTGACCTTATTATAGGTTATGGGACGGATGTGAATGCTCAAAATCTTCGTGGAGAAACAGCTCTTCACCGAGCAACTATCTCATCTGCAATATCCGAAGATCCATCAATCGTCACATACCTTGTGAAAAAACATCACGCCAATATGCACATTACCGATGCACAGGGCTACACTCCTTTTCATCTAGCTACAAGATTTGGAATTCTTAAAACCATGAAGTTTCTATACAAAAATGGGGGCTCTGGAAATTTAAATAGACAAGACAAAGATGGACGAACCGTCCTCCATTATGCAGCCATTCGATCGAGTTCGGCACCGACTATATTCCTTATTGAAAAAGGGGCTAATCCAATGATTAGAGATAACGATGGAAACACAGCCCTAGATATAGCTGCAATGCGAGGGAAAACAGCCACAACAGCATGTCTTGAAACAGCCATGGGTAAATGGATGTACTTCCATAAGCCTTGGTAGAAGAGCCATTCTCTTCCTGGCCTTCTTAGCGATTCAGAAGCTAGCCAGTGTCTAATTTCATACCAGAAGCTTTGTTACATTTCCGGACAGATTCACAAAACCTTGTGTAAGAAGATCTGCTACAACTTGTCCAAGTCCTGTAATTCTGTGTACTCGATCATTTAAGAGCCAAGAGCAACTCGATAAAGGAGCTCCATGTCCACCAAGAACACTTTTAATAAGAGTGTAAGCTTGAAAGATAGTGACCACTCCCCTGTCCCCATTAGAGCATGTAACTTGCATTGCAACAAATGGGCGCTTTAGAGGGTCTATTCCCCAATTAACAAATTTAGAGCCCATATCGCTTTGGGTGATGCCATCAATATAGTTTGTGTAACCTGTAACCCTTCCTAAGAAAGACTCTTTCCAAGGTAAATAGCTATCGCAAGTAATCCGATCTTTTAGAGCGCTCAAAACAGGGGCAATAGCCCCTTCTCCTGTTGCAGCTTTTTGAATCGATTCCAACGGACAAGAAGCATTAGGAAGAGAATAGGCACCAGCGATAAAGAATAGAAGAGCTACCCCTCTACATACATTCGCAAGCCTTTTTTGCTCCATTTGTCTCTCTATAAAGGACCCACTTACCAATGCAGTCAGCCCCACAGAAACGGATAAAATAGAATTCATAATTAAAATAAATTAGTTGAAAAATCATCTACATACAGCTTAAAGAAAACCAAAGAAAACAACAACTAACGATTAAGCTGCAATATAAGGTGGAGAAATACATTCCTCCAAGAGACGTTGTGATCAAGAGCTTTACGCCCCTCTTCTATGTGAGCTACAATTTTTTGGAAACGTGAAGATTTTTTTTGCTTAGCAGCAAAGAGTAAAAGGGCCTCAAAAAAGCTCTCCGGTTCTTCTTCGGGTAATTCATCTAAGAGCCTATCCCACTCTTGCCTTTGTGCTAAAGCAAAGAATGGGCTTAAATCTATTGCTGAAGATTCCTCTGAGGTAAAGGTGATCGGGTGCAAGCGAGAGCGAATTGTCCCCAATAGTCGGTCAGGATGGTTGGAAAGGAGAAGAAAAAATGTATCTTCATTAGGCTCTTCCAGCGTCTTGAGAAGAGCGTTGCTTGATGAAGGGAGCATCTTCTCAGCCTCTTCAATAATAAAGGCTTTGCTTTTAGCCTCAAAAGGGGGAAGAGCCATTTCTTGAACAAGTTTTTGCATACTTGCCATTGGGTGCAGGCTTTTTTTACCTTCAGGGACATAGATATGTAGGTCCGGATGATTCCCTGAGTCAATTTTTGCTACGTGCTCTTTTCCTAAAAGCTCTTTGACAAGATTGATTGCTATAGATCGGTCTGCTCCAATTAAAAGCATGGAACTGGGCACTTTCCCCACTGAGAGAATCTGTTTTAGAGAATTAGTCATCGGCCCCATTCTGAATGATTTTTGATTTGAAATCGAGTAGGAAAGGCGATAGAATTCTCTTATATGAGCTTCCTAACAAAAATTCTCGTTCCCCTTTTCCTTTCTGTCTCTCTTTTTGCAGATGTAAATACCTCGTCTATTTTGGGAAAGTGGTCAGCAAAAATTGACTCAGCTTTTGTCAAAGTCAGTCTTATTCTACACATAGCCGAAGAAGATGGCACCCTTTTTGCCACAATCGACTGCCCGGAAAAAAACGCCCTTGGAACACCTGTAGATGAAGTTGCAATCGAAGGGAATCAAATACGTTTTGGAATTAAGAGTTGGAAAACTTCTTTTAAAGGCACTCTTGATCCTAAAATGCGCAAGATCTCTGGCAAGCTCTCTCGGGGCATTTCCTATCCCGTTACTTTTTGCTACGGAGAAGACAAAGCACTTATCCGCCCACAAGAGCCTAAAAAGCCTTATCACTATCTCGAACATGAGGTCTCTTTTACAAACAAAGCTGCGGATATCACTCTAGCTGGGACACTAACTCTTCCAAAGGGCAAAGGGCCTTTCCCAGCAGTAGTCTTGGTAGCAGGGACGGGACCGATGGATCGGAACGAGTCGATCCATGGGCACAAACCCTTTCTTGTCCTTGCAGACCATCTCACAAAACAAGGGATCGCGACGCTACGCTTTGATAAGCGCGGAGTTGGACAGTCCTCTGGAAAAATACACGACGCTACGATCCACGATTTTGCCTCAGACGTTGTAGCAGCCGTTGAGTATTTAAAAAGCGATCCTAAGATCAATGCAAAGCTAATTGGACTCATTGGCCATAGCGAAGGAGGACTTGTGACTCCAATTGCCATTACTAAGTCCAAAGATGTTGCCTTTGGTGTCCTGCTTGCAGCTCCTGGAATCAGTGGCGAAAAAATCCTTAAGGAGCAACAAGGCCCTCTTATTCAGCACGCTGACTCTGTTGGTGAAGAACAACTGCAGCAAGAAGAGCGTTTACGAAATGAGGTCTTTACTATTTTAAAGACAGAGTCAGATCTCAAAAAGGCAGAAAAAAAACTCGAAACCTTGTTTAACAAGTACCTTGCTCTTTTACCGAATGCAAGCGATGCAGAAATAACTGCCCTAAAAAAGCAGCTCAAAACGGTCAATAAGCCCTGGTTCCGTCTATTCCTCACACATGAGCCCGCAAAGGTATTGGAAAAAGTGGAAGTTCCCATGCTAATCGTAGGGGCTGAAAAGGACCTACAAGTCCCCCCAAAACATAATCTAATCGCCATCAGTAAAGCTTTAGAGGATGGGGAGAATAGCGACTACACAGTAGTCAAGCTCCCTAAGCTCAACCACCTCTTCCAAACCTGCGCAACAGGGGCTTCTACTGAATATGTAGAAATCGAAGAGACATTCGCTCCATCAGCTCTCAATGCTATCTCTACCTGGGTAGTAGAAAAAACAACGGTCATTCACAAGAAATAGACAGCCCCCTTCTTCATGCACACGAAATCCCACTTTCTTGTGCACGTTCTCAACTCATGCACATGAAACCCCACTTTCTTGTGCACGTATCACTTCTCGTAATCACTAATCTGCTTGATGAGCTTGGCGATTGTTCCCGTCCAACCTGTTTGATGCGAAGCTCCAAGCCCCTCTCCCGTATTACCATGGAAGTACTCATAGAATAGGATATGATCTTGGAAATGGGGATCATTTTGGAATTTATCCCGATTCGCATAGAGGGGGCGTTTGCCCTCTTCGTCTTTGGAGAAGATGCTCGTGAGCCTCCGAGAGAGCTCACATGAGACCTCCCAAAGACTGATGAAGTGACCAGATCCCGTTGGGAATTCCACTTTGAAATCATCCCCATAGTAGTAGTGATACTTTTGGAGAGATTCAATGAGAAGGATATTGAGTGGGAACCAGATCGGGCCTCGCCAATTCGAGTTACCCCCAAATAGATCTGAGGTAGATTCTGCTGGTTCATAGTCTACAGAGTAACTCTCTCCGTCGATCTCTAAGACATACGGGTTATTGTCATGTATTTTGGAGATTGAGCGGATGCCGTGTGGACTTAAGAACTCATTCTCATCGAGAAGCTTCTCTAGTACTCGCTTTAGCTGCTTTGCATCTAAAAGAGATAGGATCCGTCTCCCTTCTATTCCTGGAGTTTTCATGCAGGCTACTTTTTCACAAAGGTCATATCGGTGCTCAATGAACCACTCCATCCGCTTTTTAAAACCCGGAGAACGTTCTAAATCTTCTGAATTGATGGTCGTTACGGCAAGGAGGGGCACGAGCCCTACCATGGAGCGAACTTTTAAGGGGAAATGCCTCCCATCTTTTGTTTGGAAAACATCGTAGTAAAACCCATCTTCTTCATCCCAGAGCGGATAAGAACCATCTTTCGTCTGATTGATCGCCTCAGCTATATGAAGGAAATGAAGGTAAAACTTGCTAGCTATATCCTCATAGGAGAGATTGTCTTTAGAGAGCTCTAGAGCCATCGTGAGCATAGTAAGGCAGTAATTGCCCATCCAACTAGTCGCATCTGACTGATAGAGAGTTCCCCCTTCTGGTAAATGCTCGCTTCGGTTGAATACGCTGATGTTGTCCATACCAAGGAAGCCACCATTAAAAACGTTTTTTCCATCGCTATCTTTCCGATTGACCCACCAGGTGAAGTTCATAATGAGCTTCTGGAAACCACTTTCTAGAAAAAGGAGATCCTCTTTTCCTGCAATTTTTCTATCAATTTTATAGACCCGCCAAATAGCCCAGGCTTGTACAGGCGGGTTCACATCAGAAAAATCCCACTCATACGCTGGCAGTTGGCCATTTGGATTCATATACCACTCTCGAATAAGTAGGGTGAGCTGTTTTTTCGCAAAATCTGGATCGATCACAGCAAAGACATAGGCGTGAAAGGCTCCATCCCACACAGCAAACCAAGGGTACTCCCACTTATCTGGTACAGAGAGAATATCTCGACTATACACATGCTTCCAATGCTCATTCCTAACCCCCGTGCGTGGAGGCAAGACGGGGAGAGAATGAGCATCTCCCTGAAGCCATTCTTCAATCACATAGAAGTAGAATTGCTTGCTCCAAAGCATCCCTGCAAACGCCTGTCTTTGGATTGCACGCAAATCATCTGATAGTTTTTCAGAAACAAGAGCATTGTAAAATTCGTCGGCTTCTTTTTTTCGTGCAGAGAACACCTCTTCAATCTCCTTGAAGGGATCATTCAGGTTAAGCTTATCTGTTAGGCGCAGTTCAATCACTTGGCTCGATTTACCTGGAACATCGAGTGAGTAGTGACAAGCCATCTTAGTGCCTTCATTCTGAGGGTTCACACTCCCCTCTTTTCCCTCGACAATGTATTCATGGATCCCGTCTTTGGCATATGCAATATTTTTGCTCTCACTAATTTTCGTGATGTTGGTTTCATTTTCAGTGAAAAGGAGTGTAGGGCCTCCTTTAGAATACAAAACTCTCTTACCAAGACTTGGAACATCGATATCGCACGAGCTGTATTCTGCGCTTGAAGAGCTCTTTTTTAATTGGGGTTTGCCAAACTCCTCATCCCCCCAAGACCAAGTATTGCGAGCCCAAAGGGTGGGAAGAAGATCGAGTGGATGGGCATCTTCTGAGCGGTTCTCCACCGTAATACGAATAAAAATATCTTCTGAGGAGGCTTTTGCATATTCAATAAAGACATCAAAATAGCGATCATCCTTAAATGCATCCGTATCATAGATCTCAAATTCTGGATCTTCTTTGCCCCGTTTATGATTCGTCTCTATCAATTCCTCGTAAGGAAACTTCCCATGAGGGTATTTGTAGAGGAATTTCATATATGAATGAGAAGGGGTATTATCGAGGTAGTAGTAGAGCTCTTTAACATCTTCGCCATGATTCCCCTGGCTTGGAATCAATCCAAAAAATCGCTCTTTTAGAATTGCGTCATTTCGATTCCATAGAGTCAAAGCGAAACAGATTCTTTGGTAGTTATCAGAGATCCCTCCGATCCCATCTTCTCCCCATCGATAGGCCCGATAACGAGCCATATCGTAAGTAAAGTACTCCCAAGCATTTCCATCTTCGCTATAATCCTCTCGAACAGTTCCCCACTGCCTTGCACTTAAGTAAGGACCCCACCGCTTCCAATAGCTCTTCTGGGTTCTGTCTTCTGCTAATCGCTCTTTTTCACCCATGCTACTTCTCTAAAAGATGATCTCCTACTCGCAGTGCATTTGCCATAATCGTAAGAGCTGGGTTCACTGCCGATGCCGATACAAAAAAGCTCCCATCCACTACGTAAAGGTTATCTAGATCGTGTGCTTTACAGTTCACGTCCAATACAGATGTTTTTGGATCTGTTCCAAAGCGAGCTGTTCCACACTGATGAGCAACCCCTGCAATTGGAATCTTCTTTTTCAAATAAACCGAGCTCTTCATCAAATGCTCCTTACAGCCAATGTGGTGAAGCATCCCTTTCAATTTCTCGATCAACTTTTCATGACTCTTCAGGTTATTTGGCGTGTACTGCAAATGGATCGAACCATCTTCCCCTACAACAACCCTGTTCTCCGGGTCAGGTAAATCTTCTGTCGTCAACCAAAAGTCCAATGAATGGACAGCCATCTCTTCTAACAACTTATGAGGTGTCATGACAGGTGCATCTGCTCGAAGCATCTCTGCATCTGATTTCCCCAGCATCTGAATCAATCCAAGAGGATAATTCCAATCATCTGCGCCATAATAAAAATCACTCAGCCCAAGTGTCTTTTGGAACTTCGTTGGATTCTGTTTTAAAGAAAGAGCCATGAAGGCTGTGTTATTGTGACACATATAGTGCCGTCCAACAGCTCCTGAACTATTTGCAAGGCCATCTGGGTGCTTGGCACTCTTTGACCGCAAAAGAAGAGCCGCTGAGTTGATTGCCCCGCAAGAGACTACAACTGTGCTAGCCTTATAAATTTCTGATTTCTCTCCTCTCTTTACATGTACTTCTGAGACCGTCTTCCCACTTTCATCTGTAGTGAGCTTTTCGACATAGCTATTACGCAAAAGGGTCAAGTTTTTACCCGATTCTAAAGCAGGATCCACACAGATCACCTCTGCATCAGCCTTTCCATTAACAAGGCACGCAAATCCATCAAATGTATCACACCGAATACAGGGGCTCTTATGGGGATCTTGTTCATCTAAAAGCACCCCAACTGGCATATAGAAAGGTTTATGCCCGATTTTTTTCAAATCATCTGATAGCTCTTGGATCCGAGGTTCGTGACTTACCTCTGGGTATTTATAGGGTGTGTTTTCAGAAGGCTCCAGGGGATCATCTCCTCGTTTACCATGCACATGATAGAGCTCCTCTGCCTTCATGTAATAGGGAGCTAAATCCTGATATCCAATCGGCCAAGCAGGAGAGATCCCTCCCTCGTGCTCCACTTCGTTAAAATCCTTCTCTCGCATTCGCATCAATGCAGAGCCGTACATCTTCGTATTGCCCCCGACAAAATAATGCGTCCCTGGACGAAAAGGCTTTTTATCCTTGTCGTACCAAGTCTCGTTCGCATCGTATTTGCGCTCAACAAACACCGTTCGAGAGTCCCAAAGTCCCTTCTCTCGAGGGACATAATCTCCTCGCTCAATGAGCAAGACCTTTTTATCTGAGTTCATAACTAGGTGATGAGCAAGGGTTCCTCCTCCAGCACCAGATCCAATGATGATTACATCGTATTCCATGCTCATCCCCCCGTTGAAAACCCCGGATAGAGCGTCATACCTCCATCCACAAAAAGACTCGTTCCAGTCACATAATCAGAATCATCCGATGCAAGCCAAACAGCAGCTTTTGCGATATCTTCTACTTCACCAATTCTGTTATAAGGAACAAGACGCATAAGATCGTTATAGGCCTTTTCTGAATCCCAGGCCTCTTTGTTGATCGGAGTACGGATCGCTCCAGGACAAATGCTATTCACTCGGATCTTGTCACCAGCTACTGCCTGAGCGATACTGCGCATCATCATATTAATGCCTCCTTTTGAAGTTGCATAGTTGACATGCTCCCCCCAAGGGATCTGCTGATGTACAGAACTCATGCAGATGATTTTTCCAGCAGCGCAAGAGATGTCCTTGATAATCCCCCGCCGCTTAAACTCTCTTACAGCCTCCCTTGCGCACAAGAACTGCCCTGTCAAATTGATGTTAATTACCGTATTCCATTGATCAAGTGTCATTTCATCAAATGCAGCATCCCGTTGTAATCCTGCATTATTAACCAAGATATCGATTGTGCCGAACTCTTTGCACATCCGCTTGAACATCTCTTGCACCTCAGCCTCATTTGAAACATCGGCTTGATGGATATAGGCCTGAACTCCAGGGTTTTCCTTCTTCATCTTCTCAACAACCCCCTGGGCCGTATCGTCTCCCTTAACATAGTTAACGACAACATCAGCTCCAGCTTGGGCCAAGGCAATTGCCACACCCTCTCCTATCCCAGAGTTTGCTCCAGTAACGAGCGCCTTCTGCCCTTTTAGCACCTTTTCCATGATAATTCTCCTTGTAGACTTAATTTCTCCTTATCATTAAAAAAATCTCCAAATGCAAGAAATTTCTTGAATCCCACGCCTTGACTTTTTATTAACAAACTGTTAAGATTTATCACACAACTACTAAAAAACAGTAAAAATGCAAACCTATACAATAAGCGATTCAAACTACCCTTCTAACCCCTCTGAAGAGGAGCTGCTAAAATCATTGATGGAAGGGGAAGAAGACGTAAACAGTCACGACCAGATTCATTGGACACCTCTCCACTACGCCACAGACTCACGGCAAGTGAAAATAATTCGATTCCTTTTAGAAAACGGAGCTGATCCTAATGCTGTAGATACAACTGGGTACTCCCCTCTTCACTTAGCCTGCAGAAAGGGACACCTCAAAGCAGCTTCCATCCTATTAGAATATGGAGCAAAACTAGATCAATACAATAACAATGACTTTACCCCCGTTCACGAAGCTGCAAGATGGGGAAAGCCAAGCCTTCTTAACCTTTTGTTACAAAATGGAGCAAAAATAGACTCCTCTACAGTTAACGGAGAAACCCTTCTTGTGTTAGCATCTAAATGCTACAACCTATCCAATGTCTCTTTTCTCGTGGCGCAAGGAGCTTCTACAGCACTTTTTGATGAAAATGGGAATCTGTTATCTTCTTCAGATGAGGAAAAATCGGGGGAAGCAGAGAGACAAATAACCAAACAACTGGCTCAGTGGAACCTATCCATAGGATGTTAATATGCACTCTTCTATCTCTACTCCACCACCCTCTATCCATTCTGCTTGCGCCTCTGGAGATCTAGAATATCTTAATGAATTGATCAAAAAAGGCGCCGACTTAAACAGCACAGGTGAAAACGGGCGGGGCCCTCTCCATGAGGCCTGCTTTTATAAACAAACTAAAGTCGTGCAGGTTCTACTCGCAAATAATGCTGATCCGAACCTGAAAGAGAGGAAAGACCGCTCAACTCCTCTCCATATAGCCTCCCTTAGAAATAACACTACATCTGCAGCACTTCTTCTAGATGCTGGAGCTAATATTAATTGTACAAACCACAATTTTCTCAGTCCATTACACCAAGCTGCAATCTCTGGGAGCCCAGAGCTTCTAGAGCTTTTTTTTAATAATGGGGCAGAGATCAATGAGAGAACGGTGCATGGATACACCCTTCTTGCACTTGCCAGCGAAAGCGGCAATACAAGAAATGTCACCTTCTTAGTAGAGAAAGGCGCCTCTTCTATAAGAGCTAACCAAGATGGAGAAATCATTGGAGACGAACCATTTGATGTAGATCAAAAGATCGTAGAGCTCTTCTCTAAATGGCATTTTTCTATTCAGCGCTAGTCTCTAAAATTTCTTTTTCCTGTATACTGCCTTCCATACTAACGCACCCGGAAAACCTATGTCCTCTCTATCGACCTCCCCGACCCCATCGATATCTCGACTTATCTTTGATATCAACGAATTCCCACAAGGGGACATCCATTATGCTTGCCAAAAGGGGGATGTCGAATGTCTTAAAAGCTATCTTAGCGACACCGCTAAGATCGAATTTCGAGACGAAAAAGGAAACACACCCCTTATTGTTGCAGCAGAAAAAGGCCATACTGAAATAGTTCGACTACTTCTAGAAGCTGGAGCCTATATCAATGGATGTGATTTTGATGGATGGACCCCACTACACTGGGCTGCTATGAGGGGACATACGGAAGTCATGGAACTTCTAATAGAACAAAATGCTTTTATTGATGCTCCCGACCTCCATTCTTTTACCTCTCTACATATCGCTTCTCGAGAAGGACGCATCAAAGCAGTAAGGCTGCTGCTAGAAAAAGGGGCTGACCCCCTATTCGTAGAAGACTTCCAAAAGACTGCTAAAGATGTGAACCCAAACCTGCAAAGCATCTTTGAAGAGGGACAAAGTGAGCATGCCGATAAACACCAAAAAACTCGAACACATCATTGGACTCTACTGGATGAAGCTACCGAACAAGGGAAAAATGAAGAGGTTACCTACCTCATGAGTCGTGATGCACATCAACCTGTAAATCCTACAACCCCGCTCCATACTGCCTGTGAGAAGGGACATATAGATATCATCACAACCTTCCTAGAGCATGGGGTGGACATCAACACGCCTACAAGTACAGGTTGGACTCCCCTGCATATAGCAGTCCAAAAAGGGAATAGAGAACTAGTTGACTTCCTCATAGAGAACGGAGGAGATGTAAAAATAAAAGACGACGATGGAAAGCTTCCCCTCCACATCGCCTGTCAATGGGGAGAGATAGATGTCATTGAACCCCTCCTGCTAGCAGATCAGTCCACACTTACCGAGACAGATAATAACGATAGAACTCCTCTTCATCTAGCCGCACAAATTGGACAAAGAGAGCTTGTAGCCCTACTAGCCCACCAAGATCCTGATGTAAATGCTATTGATGGAAATGGGTGGACTGCTCTTCACTATGCTGCTCAAAAAGGAACCCCCTCTGTAATCTCAGCACTTCTAACACAAGAAGCTACCATCGATGCAACTGATCACAATGGATGGACACCTCTTTATGTAGCAAGTAGAAATGGACACCCTAGGGCCGTTACTCTACTTCTAGAAGAGGGCGCTGATAAGGATAAAATAACCTATGCCCCTTCAGAAGAAGAGTCAAACGATCAAGTTACCCCCTCGTACCAGGTAGGTTGGACGCCTCTTCATGCAGCTGCTAGAAACGGTCATTCTGAAGTAGTAAGAGTGCTTTTAAGTACAGGTGCTCCAGTTACTGAATTAGATCCTGAAGGAAGGACACCTCTTCATCTAGCCTGTCAAAAAGGCAACTTGGAGACCGTTACGCTCCTTGTAGATAGGGGAACAAATGTCGATTTTCTAGACCATAACCACAACTCTTCTCTCCTTATTGCATCTGACAAAGGACATGAAGAGGTAGCGTCATTCCTCCTTGAGCGCAATGCAGACCCCAACCAAAGAGCTCTGGATGGAAGGACTGCCCTCTATGCAGCTTGCCACAGAGGGAATGAGAAGATGGCAAAGCTTCTAGTAAAACATAAGGCAAATGTCCACAACAAAAACCAATATGGACAAAGCCTCTTTGAGAAGGCCTGCCTGGAAAAAGATCCCGTAGCTGGAGCAATCCTCTTAGCAAATGGGGCTTATAAAGCCCATTGTTCCTATGCAGCTCTTGTAGCTCAAGCATGTAGAGATGGGAATAGAAGAGCTCTTGAGCTCTTTCTAGACCATGGAGTCGATGTCCAAACAACCCATGAAGGGCAAACACTTCTACACCATGCTTGCAAAGGAACTCATAAAGAGCTTGTTACATTTCTTATAGAGAGAGGAGCAAATCTCGATGCAGTTGATGAAAATAGCAAAACTCCTTTTCTTATAGCTTGTGAAAATGGCAACAAACAGACTACTAAAATGCTTGTCGAAGACTACAAAGTCGATGTAAACCAAGTGGACAGTAGTGGCAATACAGGCCTTCACCTAGCAAGTAAACTCACAATGAGAAAAACAGCTAGGTTTCTCGCCAAACGAGTAACTGATATCAACGCCTTCAATAATGGAGGAGACACAGCTCTTCATATTGCTGCAGATGAGGGGAAAATAAGAGTTGTCCATGCCCTTTTAGATCAGGGTGCCGATGTAATGAAGACCAAGGAATATGCTCAAACTGCAATGCAAAGAGCTTCTGACAACGGACACTCTGAGGTGGTAAAAATCCTCATACAAAAAATGTCGGAGACAACGCAGTGAAGGTCTCCAAAGTGCTATCCACTTCTCCTCCATTAGACCTCACCCCTCTGATCGATCAACTGACTTTAGCTTGCAGACTAGGGAATAAAGAAGAAGTGAAGGTCCTTCTAGATGAAGGGGTGGATGTCAATGGCATTGACTGGGCCGAAACTACTCCCCTTCATGCCGCAACAGAAAATAACTACATCGATATCGTTCATCTTCTCATAGGATCTTCAGGATCCAGCCAAAATGAGTATCCTCCAGTTCAATTAAATAGAACTGCAGACCTAGACACTCGAATAAAAGGAGAAACAGCTCTTGAAAAAGCCTATGAGCTGAGACATGCAGAGATCTTTGCCATCCTTCTACAGAATGGAGCAAATCAAAAAACAAGCGATGGAATGCCACTGATCCATAAAGCCTGTGAAGAGGAGCAAGAGGATATTGTTCGTTGTTTTACAGCTGCAAGGCTTGGGACTAGCTCTCAATACTTTGGTCTCACCCCCCTTCATGTAGCAACTAGATCTGGAAATAAGACGATAGCAAGGCTCCTTTTAGAAGCTGGAGCCGATGTAAATGCAGAAGATTCTGTAGGAAGGAGCCCTCTTTTTGAAGCTTGTGAGCAAGGAGAAGAAGAGTTGATCACTCTGCTTTTAACGTTTAAAGCATCTATCAATCAAGGAGACTATTTTGGAACTACCCCTCTACAAATAGCATGTAAAAAGGGTCAGCTAAAAGCTGCTATCCTTCTTCTAGAAAACGGTGCCGATCCCCATAAAAAAAATTCTAACGGGAGAACTGCTTTGATTGAGGCCTGCTCTTCTCAAAATAGAGGGGTTATAGATCTTTTACTAGGGCGGTGCATTGGATCAGAAGCTACAGGCAATGGTCTATGGACACCTCTTCATGAAGCATGTCAGTTTGGTAGGGGCTACCAAGAGCTAATCAGCCAGGGCGTTACTCTCGATGCTCAAGATATCAATGGATGGACCCCATTACATCTAGCTACTCAAGCAGGCCACCTAAGTGCTATGAGCTCTCTTGTAAAAGCTGGTGCTTGCATAGATGCTCCAGACACTAATGGGTATACTCCCTTTCATCTAGCTGTTATGAGAGAAGATAAACAGCTGACTGAGTTTCTGTTAGAACATGGAGCAAATATTGCTCTTGCAACTCTCGATAAAGGAAATACTCCTCTCCATACTGCCTGTGAAATGGGAAATACAACGATGATAGAATTCCTCCTTGCAAGAGGAGCTGATATAAATCACCCGAACAAGGACAGGTTTCCCCCTTATCTTCTGGCAAAAGGACAGCTGGCCTCTCAACTTCGATCCCGTCGCCAGTCAAATAAAGGAATGACTCCTCTTCACTCAGCTCAAACAGAAGAGGATATCTCCTACTGCTTGCAGCGTGGCTCTGATGTAAACGCTGTAGACAATACGGGCAATACCAAGCTACACCTCCTCTGCCAAAATAGCAGCGGGGAGGCAAGTAGCAAAAAAGCTGCACTTCTTCTAAAAGCTAGCGCCTTAATCGATGTGGCTAATGAAAAGAGCGAAACGCCTCTTCATGTAGCAGCTCGTAATGGATCTATGGAAATGACTACC
Source organism: Chlamydiota bacterium (assembly GCA_021772375.1). Classification (GTDB taxonomy): domain Bacteria; phylum Chlamydiota; class Chlamydiia; order Chlamydiales; family Rhabdochlamydiaceae; genus Sacchariniichlamydia. The sequence goes on from JAJFME010000038.1 coordinate 19,250, forward strand.
TTTCTTTTAGATAATGGAGCAGAGCCAAACAAGAGAGATAAGGATGGAAAAAACACCCTTCACGCAGCTTGTGAACAGCAAAATTCTGAGCTCGCAAATCTCTTGATAGGCAAGGTTGATCTCCATATCACCGATCAAAGAGGGAGAACCCCTCTTCATGTAGCAGTCTGCCATGGATCGCGTGACATCGTTGTAGTACTTCTAGAACAAGGAGCTAAAAAGGACATAGAAGATAAAAAGGGACAAACCCCTCTTGCATATGCGGAAATACTCGAGCTTTCAGAAATCATTGTACTACTCTCATCATAAGGAAAGAATATGTCATTACTAGGTCTAGCTATTCCTGTTTCCCAACCAAGTCAAAATTGGCTATATTAACCTTTTTATTTGCATATGGAGTGGACATGCGGACCAAGTGAAGAGACTCTCCTTCATGTAACTGTTAGAGAAAGGAAGTGGCAAGCGGCTCACTTCTTAATTGATAGCGGAGCTTCTCCAAATGTAAAAACAAGTGAAACTATTGACACAGTTGATGGAACTACTCCTCTACACTCAGCCTATGCAAATAAAGACATCGAGATGATTGCACTTCTCAGACAGTTTGGAGCTAATCCTGAGATTGAAGATAGTTTGGGGCGCAAAGCTCCATTTTCTATTGCTGGCAAAGATATGAAAGCCTTTGAACATGCCGTGCGCCGAATCTTTGACAGGCCAGGGCGATAGAGGTCAGTTAGATGCAAAGCAGTGGCGATCGATGATCTTAAGAGCTTCTTCAAAGACCGTTTCACGGGGCTGAGAGGCATCTACAAGCTGGAAACGAGAAGAATTTTCTTTGGCAATCTGATGGAAACTATCTCTGATTTTTTGATGAAACTCAATGTCTTCTGCTTCAATCTGGTCTTTACTCCCATTAGCACTTCTTACACGCTCTAGCCCAACTTCTGGATCGAGGTCAAGATAGAGAGTCAGATCAGGATCGAGACCCTCTGTTGCAAAGCTGCAAAGATCTTTGATTGCTTCAAGTCCAAAACCTCTTGCACCACCTTGATAGGCAACAGTCGAGTCATTGTACCGATCACAAAGAACAACTTTACCTTCAGCAAGAGCCGGCTTAATCACTTTCTCAACGTGCTGAGCACGATCTGCTAGATAAAGGAAGAGCTCGGCTTTTCGAACAACGGGTTCTTGAGGATGGAGGAGAAGATCACGGATCACTCTCCCAGGCTCTGTGCCACCCGGAGCTCGCGTCTGGATCACATCGAATCCTCGATCGATTAATGCAGCATGGAGGCCGATAATCAAAGACGACTTCCCAGCCCCATCTCCCCCTTCAAAAGTAATGAAGCATCCTTTTTTCACGTTGTCTCAATGTGTTCAATTTTTTGTGTACCAACAAGCTGATCATCCGCTTTGAGTTGTACGAGGCGTACTCCTTGTGTCGAGCGGCCCATGACACGTACATCTTTCATCGAGATACGTACAGTCTGGCCTCCTTGTGACATCATCACAACGCTATCGAGGTCTGTAACAGAGATAGCTCCGATTACCATCCCATTACGCTTACTGGTAATGATCGATCTGACTCCAACACCACCACGGCGTGTTTGGCGGAAGTCGACGACTTTAGAGCGTTTTCCATATCCATTTTCGCAGACAATAAGGAGGTTCATATCATCGCTTACCACTTCACAGGAGATGACTTTGTCATCTTTTCCTTTGAGGTTAGCACCACGTACTCCACGCGCAACACGGCCCATCGGACGTACTTCTGACTGATCGAAACGAACTGCCATCCCAGCTCTTGTAAACAGCATGATCTGCTCCCCTTCATGAGTAAGACGCGCTGCAATCACTTCATCATCTTCATCGATGTTGATCGCGTAAACACCCTTACGTCTTGGTGAGCTAAATGCATTCAGTAAGGTCTTTTTCACAACGCCTTTGCGTGTGGCAAGTAAGATCGATGCTTCCTGCTCGAAATCTTTAACGCAAAGGACTGCTGCAATGCGCTCTCCGCTACCAAGATCTCCGAGAAGGTTGATAATTGGTTTTCCTTTGGAGCGCCTACCTGTCTCTGGAATTTGCCAGGCTTTGAGCCAGTAGCAACGACCGAAGTTTGTGAAGAAGAGGAGATAGTCATGTGTCGAAGCAACATAAATATCCTTGAGGTTATCTCCCTCTTTTTTCATATCCATGCCGATCACGCCTTGACCACCACGGCGCTGCTCTTTAAAGGTTGTAGCAGGCATCCGCTTGATATAGTCATCTTCAGAAACAGTAATAATGACTTGCTCATCAGCGATGAGATCTTCAATATTAAATTCCCCATCAGCTGCTGTAATCTGTGTCTGGCGCTCTTGAGTATGCTTTTTAGCAACCTCACCTAGTTCGTCCTTAAGAATGCCACGAACCATAGTCTCTGATGCCAAGATCGCACGAAGGTGAGCGATTTTACTGAGAAGTTCTTGGTATTCTTTTTCGATTTTTTCTTTTTCAAGACCAGTCAGTTGGTAGAGTCTTAGATCAAGAACCGCATTTGCCTGTCTTTCACTGAGGGAATACTTTGCAATCAACTCAGCTTTTGCCTCATCACGGCTATTGCTCTTACGGATTAATTTGACTACTTCATCAAGATGATCGAGTGCTTTGAGATATCCTTCAAGGATATGGGCTCTAGCTTCTGCTTTATTCAACTCAAAGCGAGTACGGCGACGGACTACATCAATGCGGTGATCCACCCACGCTTGAATGAACTGCTTGATGTTCATTGTACGGGGCAAGCCCTTGTCAAGTGCTAGCATATTGCAACCGAAGGTGACTTGCATCTCGGTGTACTTGTAGAGCTGATTAATGATAACGTCTGCAATCTCTCCACGCTTTAAGTCAAGCGAGATACGCATCCCATCTTTGTCGGACTCATCACGGATATCAGAAATACCTGTAATGGCTTTATCATTGATAAGCGTTGCAATTTTTTGGATCAGAGTGGACTTGTTTACGTTGTAAGGAATCTCATCAATGATAATACGCTGACGATCTCCACTCCCTTCTTGATCTTCGATATGGAAGATCCCACGAAGAATCACTTTTCCTCTTCCTGTATGATAGGCTTCCTTGATCCCTCGGTAGCCACAGATCATTCCTCCTGTTGGAAAATCAGGCCCTGGCATCACCTCTTGAATCTGCTCAATAGAGACTTTTGGATCATCGATCACAAGCTCAGTGGCTTTGATCAATTCTCCCAGGTTATGAGGAGGGATATTTGTTGCCATACCAACAGCAATCCCTGAAGAACCATTACAAAGAAGGTTAGGAAATTTTGACGGGAAAACGGTAGGTTCTGTTCTTGTCTCATCATAGTTGGGTACATGCTCAACAGTCTCTTTCTCGAGATCCTCCATCAAAGCAATGGCTGCATGAGTCAAGCGAGCTTCTGTATAACGCATCGCAGCTGGAGGATCACCATCAACAGAACCGAAGTTTCCTTGGCCATTGATAAGTGGGTAGCGCATCGCCCAATCTTGTGCCATACGAACAAGTGTTGGATAAATCACCGTTTCACCGTGTGGGTGGTAATCTCCAGAGGTGTCACCTGAGATCTTTGCACATTTTCTGTGCTTCCCTCCAGGTGTTAAGTTCAATTGTCGCATCGCATAGAGAATACGACGCTGAGAGGGCTTCAAGCCATCGCGAACATCGGGTAGTGCGCGTGAAATAATGACAGACATCGAGTAGCGAAGGTAGCTCTCTTTGACCTCATCTTCTACATTGCGCGGGAGAATGACTTCATCTTTGGTGTATGACATAAATCTTTACCTTAAATATCCAAATTCTTCACTGATAGAGCGTGTTGTTCAATAAACGCACGTCTTGGAGGTACTTCCTCTCCCATCAACATCGTAAACATGTGATCGGCTGCTACCGCATCAGGGATGGTTATGCGGATGAGTGTACGCTTCTGGGGATCCATTGTAGTCTCCCAAAGCTGATCTGCATTCATTTCACCAAGACCCTTATAACGCTGGATCTCGATCCCTTTACGTCCATTTGCTCTTAAGTGTTCTATCCCCTCCTTAAGGGTATAGATTTCTGTTTCTTTTCCTTCCTCATCCAAAATGTCAAAGAGCTTACCATCAGCTACTGTGTAGCTATCTAGAGAAAACTCAAATGCAACAAGCTTTTCTTTCAGCTTCTGGAATACCTCTACTTCATATAGCTCAGTAAACGATAAAGCTTTAGGAGTGAACTTAAGCATCTCTGGAGTACGCTCTTCTTCTGGAATCGCATCCAATGTTCTCTCATGATTTTGTCTTTGAATTTCTTCGTATTCTGTTTTCAGTGCAGCAAATTCTTCTTCTGAGTAAACAAGTTTTTCCTCATCACCTAAATTAAGCTGGAACTGTGGCAGTCTACCCTCATCATCCTTCATAGAAAGAAATTCACGGAATGGGATCCCTTTTCTTTCAAGAGAAGAAATAAAGCTCTCTACTTCGCGTATTGTTGTAATTAAGATGTCTAGCTCTTCTGATTTGAGCACTTCTTTGTGCCCTACAAGGCGAATGGAAACATCCCCTGTTCCAAGTTTAAGCAGGTACTCATCCATCTCTTTTTCACTATGAATGTACTTCTTTACTTTTTTACGCGTAACACGATAAAGCGGAGGACGCGCAATATAAACATACTGATTTTCGATTAGCGCCGGCATATGACGATAGAGGAATGTCAACAGAAGGGTTCGGATGTGAGATCCATCCACGTCCGCATCCGCCATAATGATGATTTTGTGATAGCGCAACTTACTTAAGTCGAAATTGTCTTTTCCAATTCCACAACCAAACGCAGAGATCATTGCGCCCACTTCTGTGTTTTGCAAAATTCTTTGTAAACGAGCTTTCTCAACGTTTAGAATTTTACCACGAATCGGCAGGATCGCCTGGAAACGACGGTCTCGACCTGATTTTGCAGAGCCACCCGCGGAGTCTCCCTCAACAATATAGATTTCACAAACTTCTGGATTACGCTCTTGACAGTCGGTCAATTTTCCAGGAAGACGTGCACTATCTAACGCAGTCTTACGAAGAGTTAATTCACGCGCTTTTCGAGCAGCTTCTCTAGCTTGGGCCGCAAGGGTGGCTTTCTCTACAATCGTCTTTGCAATGCTAGGATTCTCTGAGAGATAAGTAGCGAACTCTTCTCCAGCAATCTGCTGTACAATCGATCCCACGTCCTTGTTTCCCAACTTCTGCTTGGTCTGTCCTTCAAACTGAGGATTAGGCACCCTTAAAGAGATAACAGCAGTAAGTCCCTCTCGCAAGTCATCCCCAGACACAGAAACTTTTTCCGCTTTTGGGAATTGACCCGTTTTCACGTATTGGTTGAACACACGTGTTAAAGCTGTAGAAAAGCCGCTTACATGCGTTCCTCCCTGACGAGTTGCAATATTGTTGACGTAGGAATGAAGATTCTCTGTATAAGACTCATTCCATTGCATAGCTACTTCGAACTCAATCGGTCCACTGTCTCCTTCACGAGCTCCTTGAATAAGAATAGGAGGTTGAAAAAGTGGTGATTTATTTTCATTTAAGTACTCGACGAAAGAAGAGATACCCCCTTCATAGCAGAATTCGAGGTCAGGATGATCCGTATTGCGCTCATCAATAAAGCGGATTGTAATCCCTTTATTCAAGAAGGCTAGCTCTCGTATTCTCTTAAGAAGAATTTCGTACTCAAAGTCTACCGTAGAGAAGATTGTGTCATCGGGCCAGAACGTTACTCTTGTTCCAGTTTTATCAGTCTCTCCAACAAGCTTCAATGGCTTAGTTGTTTTTCCTTTGGCAAACTGAATCTCGTAAAGTTTTCCTTCTTGGTGCACTTCAACTATAAGTAATTTGGAAACAGCATTTACACAAGAAACTCCAACCCCATGCAGACCACCAGAAACTTTGTACTGATCCTTATCAAACTTTCCACCTGCATGAAGAATAGTCATTACAACTTCTACAGCAGACACATCTCTTTTTTGCTTCTTTGATTCGGCTTCGTGACGACCAACAGGAATTCCCCGTCCATTATCGAGGATCGAGGCACTACCATCTTTATGCAAGGTAACCGTGATCTCCGAACAAAAGCCAGCCATTGCTTCATCGATACTGTTGTCGATGACCTCGTAGACGAGCTGGTGGAGACCGTTCGAGTGTGTATCACCGATGTACATACCGGGACGTTCACGAACAGCCTGAAGCCCTTCTAGAACGGTAATCGCACTCGCGTCGTATTCCTTTTCCTTTTCTTTAGCCATTGTAGTCATACCTTAAAAACCTTAACCTTATTCCTTAGCTTAGCCGATGCAAAACCGGATGTTGTGAATCTTCGCATTTGGAAATTTTCTGCGCAAATCTTTCAGCAACTTAGCGCGCTCATGTTGCGCCAATAAACTCAATAGGGAAGAGTTTCTCACTTTAATTGTCAAGATCCCATCAACAAAAGAAACAGCTTTTGTCATGGGAGCAAGTCGCTCCCCTATAAGAGAAGGCCAAGCAGCTAGAATCAGATCAGGACGCTCTTCATGACGCCGGCCAATTTGGCGTAAAACAGAAGGCAAAAGTTGGCGTAAACTTTTACTAGTCGTTGCAGTCGGAAACTTGCTGGCCATACGCACGAATATAACGCGTTTAGCACCTAAAGCACAACACTTTTCTGCGCCAAATGACTAGTCTGAAAAACATGACTTGGAATTAAACTTTTTCAGAACTGCTCTCTGCTTTCTTCATATGCAGCTGCTCATAAAAATGAGCAAACAAAGAAATTCCTGCTTGACTCGGCCATTTAATCTACACATCTCGATTCAACCGATGCTTGCTTAAAAGCAAGTAGTCTAGAGAATTAGAGCGCCCATTCCCAAGGCAATCAAAAAATAGATAGTCATCGAAAAGAAATCATTACAGGCTGTAACGATAGGGCCAGAGGCAACTGCTGGGTCCACTCCTAGACGAGCAAAGAGGAACGGAGAGAACACCCCAAGAAGCGTACCTGCGAGACAGGCTCCGAAAAGCCCCATACTCACAATGAGACCTATCGCCCAGGGTCTAACCGTTATTCCTGCGATCCCAATAAAGTTCGTAAAGTAGAGCATAATTCCGCAAAGAGCACCAAAAACAAGCCCTGCTAAAAGCCCCATAGAAAGCTCTCTTTTAATCGCATCTCGCCTATTCCCTGGAGTCATCTGACCTAGAGCCATACTCCGAACAAGCACCGTAGAGCACTGAATCCCAATATTGCCCGACATCCCAGTAATCAAAGGGACAAAGAAAAGAGCAAAAGTGAGCATCCCTTGCTCGAATCTCTCGAAACCAGACATTACTGCTACATTAACCAGGCCCGCACAGAGGGTCACGGTCAACCAGGGGCTCCGAGAACGAAACCTCTTAAGTACAGACTCATTCTCCCACACCTTCTCACTCGTACCTGCAACACTCCCTATCGTCTCGTCTAGGATGTCTTCTAAGGCATCTAGAACGTCTTCATAGGTGATCACTCCAAGAAGCCTATCGTTGTCATCTACTACAGGTAGAGCGCTGATCTTATATCGTTCTGAAATATCCACCACTTCTTCGCGAGGTGTATCAGCTGTTACCTTATGCAGGACAGGGCGCATCACTTGCTTAAGAGTGAGCTCAGGAGCATTAATAATAAGATTGCGGGCAGGAACATACCCTTGTAGCTCCCCTTCTTGGCTCAAAACAAAAATACGACGAGTGAGATCGATTCCTGGATTATTACGGATTGTCGCTGAAACTTGACCAATCGTAGCCTCCATTGAAAAAGCAAAAAATTCATTTGTCATCAGCCGTCCGGCTGTATTACGAGCATTTTTTTCAATTTCTTGGATACGAAGAGCTTTACTCGGCTCGAGACTCTCGATTACTTTCCGATAACGTCTATCAGAGAGATCTTCTAATACTTCAACAGCCTCATCAGGCGGCATCTGCTCTATAACTCCCACAACCTCTGCATCGCTGATCTCTCGAAATACAGCAATCCTAGTACTGCTATCCGTAGTAATCATAAATTTAATTTGCTCTTCCACAGAAGCGCAGTTCTGAAAAAGAACAGCCCTTGCATGAGGAGGAAGGTGAGAGGCTGCGATAGCTAAATCGACTGCAGAGTGCTCTGCTGCAATCTTGGCTACATCATGCACGACAACAGACTGAGTCGGTTTATGGAGGGCTTTTTCGAGCTTTTCTAGTAATAGGTCGTCCAGAGAAGAAGTTCTAGATTCTCTATGGATAGGAGCAAGCTCTGATACAGTTTCGGCATGTTTCTCTTCGCCCATATCCCCCTCCTATTTTACTGTGATTGTCCAAGATAACAAAATAGAGGCTTTTTTTCAATGTTGACTTCCCCTATACTGATCCGAATGTATAGTCCAAAAAAAATTCGCAATATTGCCATTATCGCTCACATCGACCACGTAAAAACGACCCTGCTCGATAGTCTTCTTAAACAATCCAATATTTTTCGTGACAACGAGCTTGTCTCTGAAAGGATTATGGATAGCTATGACCAAGAGAAGGAACGGGGCATCACGATCTTCTCCAAACATACAAGTATTTTCTTTGAAGACTTCAAGATCAACCTCATTGACACACCGGGACACTCCGACTTCTCTGGAGAAGTAGAACGAGTTTTGGGACTTGTCAACTGCGTCCTCCTTCTCGTCGACGCCAGTGAAGGACCCATGCCTCAAACCCGATTTGTCCTTTCTCAAGCACTTAAAATCGGTCTTAAACCAATCGTTGTCCTCAATAAAATCGACCGCCCAGGCGCCAACCACGATAGAGCTCTTGACCTCACTTTCGACCTCTTTGTAGAACTGGGAGCTACAGATGAACAGCTAGACTTCAAAGTGTGCTACGCATCTGGACTCTCTGGATTTGCTATGATGGAAGTCGATGGAGAACGCAAAGATATGCGCCCTCTTTTTCAACTTATCGTCGATGCAGTCCCTCCTCCACCAGGCAACATGGACCTCCCTTTTCTCATGCAAGCAACCACGCTTTCCTACGACGAGTTCGTTGGAAGACAAGCATGCGGACGCATTCTCGAAGGAAAAGTGGCAAAAGGAGATACCATCACTCGTATTAATACCGATGGTCACCCTACCCAGCACAAAGTTACGCGCATCGAAGGATACCACGGACTAAAAAAAGTAGAGATGGAAGAGGCTGGTGTTGGCGATATTGTCAATATAGCCGGTATCCCTGAAATCATCATCGGAGAGACTCTGTGCACCCCTGATCACATCGTCCAACTACCTCCGATCACACTAGAAGAACCGACCCTCTCTATCGAGATCTTAGTCAACAATGGCCCGTTTGCCGGTAAAGATGGTAAGCACATCACGATGAACAAGATCCGAGATCGCCTTCTACAAGAACAGAAGGCCAATATATCTCTTAAAATCGAAGACCTCGAAGGTCGTGAAGACGCCATGCGCGTCTCCGGCAGAGGAGAACTCCACCTTGCAGTTCTCATCGAAGCCATGCGCCGCGAAAACTACGAGTTCACTATCTCCAAGCCTAAAGTGATCCTGAAAAAAGAGGATGACAAGACCCTCGAGCCTTACGAGATGGCTCATATTGAAGTCCCCGAAGAATTTTCTGGAACTGTCATCGAAGAGCTCTCTCGTCGCAAAGGAGAAATGCAATCACTTAGTACCAATGAGCACGGTATCACTTCTCTTCAATTCTTGATCCCCACAAGAGGGCTCATGGGCTACAGAAACCAATTCCTCACTCAGACACGAGGCCTTGGAATCATGACTTCTATCTTTGATCACTTTGGCAATTGGAAAGGAGTGATCCCAGGAAGACTACAAGGTGCTCTCGTCTCTATGTGTAATGGAAAAACTACTCCTTATGCTGCCTTCAACTTGCAAGGTCGAGGCGTTCTCTTTGTCAAACCAGGCGATGATATCTATGAAGGAATGATCGTTGGAGAGAACAGTAGAGAAAATGACCTTACAATCAACGTAACAAGAGAAAAACAGCTCACCAACGTCCGTGCCTCTGGTACAGACGAGAATGTGCAGCTCACTCCTCCACGCGTGTTCACACTCGAAGAAGCTATCGATTTCATCGAAGATGACGAACTGATTGAAGTGACTCCGAACTTCATCCGCCTGCGCAAGCGATTTCTTAAGGAAAACGAGCGTAAGCGTGCATCAAGTAAGTCAAGCTCGAAGGGCTAAAGGACTCATCCAGTGTCGGTCTCACCACTGATTACTTTAGATGCATACCCTCTTGAAATAGCCCTGAAAGATAAAAATCACTGGGCTATTCTCGAGAGTTCTCAGCTCTTTTGGACTCTTTTCTGTCAAACAGCTATAGATACAAGTCAAGTCGCTACGAATTTCCGAACCTGTTTAAAAGAATGCAGCATCGAGATCTACGGCACTGAGCATGTAATCAATGCTGTTCAAAGCTCTATTGATTTAATCAGAAATATGCTTTTTAGAAAGTTCAAGCAAGGGATGCCGCTCATTCTCTTACCTATTACAAGAGACAGTTCTGCCTGTACATTCATTAAAGAAGGTTCTGGAGATGCCGTGCGAGACTTGAGTAGCTCTTTATTGGGACCACTATCCCCTCATAAAATTCTCACTCGCTTCTTTGATGGCTTTATTAGAAAACACCTCTCAGAACTATCTCGATCTCTTGACGCTACTTGCTCTCCCATTCCAATTCAAGCATCCGTAATTTTTAAGAAAAATAGAGCCCCAGAAAAAATAGTAGTACAGGCGCTCCAAATAGCCTGGCCCCAGCCCTCCCTAATTGAAACCCTAGATCTTTCCCCCCTTGATGATCTCCTGTCGTGCAAAAATTACTTAGGCGTCCTTCATAATTCTAAGCTTTTTTGGCTATTATTTTGTAAAATCTACGCCAATACAAAGTCTGCCCTCCCCTGTTTTACGACTAGCTTAAAAGATCGATTGGTACTCCTCAAGGGCTATGAGCACCTGATCCAGTCCACCAAGGTAGTGGTTAACCAAATCAGAGGATTTTTATTAAGACGATTCGATAGGAAACAACCGTTTGTGATTCTGCTCATTACCTCTGACCAACACATTTTTATTCGGGAGTGTTCTCCCGTTGAGCTGGACGATCAAATATCAGAACTAGACTTAAGAGATGCTCCTTCTGTAAAAATCCTTAAGAGCCTTTTCAGGGCTTTTATTATCAATCAAATTAAGGAATTGTGCTGCTCTCTCGGAGCTAATTGCAAGGTGACCAAAATCACTCGCAAAGTAGTCCTCCATAGCCATCTTCCCTGTCAAGAAATGTATCTAGTCGCATTTCATATAGGATGGGAATAGCTGTTTAGAAATCGAAGTCCAACATAACACCTCCTTACCAAACCCCTACCTTTTCCAGCTGGTTTGTGCATAACAAAATTTGACAGAAAAAAACTTTCTCCAGAGACTAGCCAGCCAATATTTAGAGGGATCGAAAGTACCTTCCTCAATAACTTAGAAGGCCTTAATGTCCAGCATCTTCTATTCTACCGTCTTTCCTGCCTTTTATACCTTTGCGGATACGATAGTTCCGTTCATGCATGATCAATCAGCTTGGTATTTCAACGAATGGACTACGAAGGAAAGGATGCAGGCAAGGGAGTGCTCGGACAGATGGGAAAAACTGAAACCAATATTCCATGCAGTTGAAGGACAAGCTCCAAGTATCCTTAATCTAAAAATAGGTCAAATCTATACAGAGAATGGATCACAAGAAGACTTTACCCTATGGGAGCTTGTGCAACGAGTAAATGGCATTGCAGTTCAACTAAGGATCCGGGTGAAAGAGCTCCACGAAAATGGAAAAGGCAATCCCGAATATAGATCGGAGAACAACAAATCCATTACCCAATGCATTGGTGAATTTCAAATGTTAGATAAATTTGTTGTTCCCATTCTTGAGGAAAGTCTGAGCAACGCAGCTTTAAGCGATGTGCAGCTTAAATATCTCAAAATCGATCTAAATGAAGTTTTTGACTTGTTTTATTCCCCGGCTCCCCCTACTCAAACAGCCAATTTTGGCTGTTTGAGGGCAGGGGAGA
>JAJFME010000039.1 GCA_021772375.1 Chlamydiota bacterium
TACGGATGGTGCAACATGATCTTTATCCCACTCTACCTGGATCGTACTCAAACTATAGTCAAGGGATTCTCTCAAGGCCTCTTCCAAAGAGATCTTATGGAAGACTCTAGAAACCAAGCCTGTAATGCGCTGAACAAGGCCGGGATTTTGAACAAGCTTCCCAGAGCCATCTACTTCAATTGGGGCTTTGGTGTTATCCAAATTTCTAATAAACTGATAATTATGCTCTTTTATACTTGGATCAATGGACACTGAAACACCCCCTCTCTTATTGAATAAAGAAGGCGTCCGAAATATGCAACTCCAATGCGGCATTCTCTTGTCAATATTCTCCTTCCATGTGAAAATGCATCCCTATGACAGCTTTTGTAACGAAAATTGACCTTGCCCTTTCAGAAAAACTGCGAACCGACCTGATTGATCAAGGGTTCGAGCTTTCGAATCCCCCCTACACCGTTTTTGCTGCTAAGAAAAAGGGAGTCTCCTGCTCTCTATATACTTCTGGCAAACTGATGGTGCAAGGCAAAGAGAAACAAGAGTTCATCGAGTTCTATCTCGAGCCTGAAATCCTCAAAGATCTTTCATTCTCCCACCCTGAAACACTAGTTGATAGCAAACCGCGTATCGGTATCGACGAGGCCGGGAAAGGTGATTTCTTCGGTCCTCTTTGTGTGGCGGGAGTCTATGCCGGAGAGGGCGGAGTGCAAAAACTACTCGATCTCGGTGTACGCGACAGTAAGAGGATGAAAGACCCAGCTATTGTAGCACTGGCATCACAGATCCGTAGTAAATTCCCCCATAGCATCGTCCGCCTTTACCCCGAAAAATACAACGAGCTCTACGCCAAATTTAAAAACCTGAACCACTTACTCGCATGGGGACATGCAACAGCCATTGAAGACCTTGTTGAAAGCACCGGCTGCAGACGAGCTATCATTGACCAATTCGCAAGCGAGCATGTCGTCGAAAATGCCCTCAAACGCAAACAGCTAGAGCTAGAACTTTTTCAGCGCCATTATGGAGAAGAAGATCCCGTGGTTGCAGCAGCATCTATCCTAGCAAGAGCAGCTTTTGTAGAAGGGATCGATAATTTAGGTAAAATGACGGGAATTACCCTGCCCAAGGGAGCAAGTCCCCTTGTCATCAAGGCCGGCAAGAGTGTGGTCGCAAAGCATGGCAAAGAGATGCTCAACAAAGTGGGAAAACTCCATTTTAAAACCTTAGACGTAATCCTTGGATGATTAAATCGCTTCTTCTTAAAAATCTGATCCTTGTCGAAGAAGCACTTGTTTCTTTTGATTCTGGCCTTACCGTAATCACTGGAGAGACCGGTGCTGGAAAAACAGCTCTAGTTGAGGCGATCCGCTTAATCTTAGGTGAACGAGCCGATGCTTCTAAGGTGAGAAAAGGGTGTGAAAAGGCTCTTATACAAGCCTCTCTAGATATTACACTCTCACCTCCTATCCGGGCTCTTTTCGAAGAGACAGGCCTTGCTACTTCTCCCGATGAGGATCTTATTTTATCTAGAGAAATCAATGTTTCTGGCAAAAGCCGCTCTTTTATTGCCGGACAAATGGTACCTGCCTCTCTTTTGCAGAAGCTAGCTCCTCATCTTATTGATTTTATCGGACAGCATGCCCAGGTGAGCTTGAAAAGCAGTGAAAGCCAAAGAGAATTGCTCGATTTATTTGCCGAGACAGACCTTGCCTCTTTCCAAGAGCTTTGGGAAAGAGAAAAACAACTTGAGTCTGAAATTAGACTACTCGAAGAGAAAAAGAAAACGAGTGACCAAAGAGAGGCCCTCCTAGAGGAGCACCTAAATGAGCTAAATCAAGCAAATCTTACAAAAGGAGAAGACGAGGCTCTTTTTGAAGAGTACACTTTATTAGCTAACTCTCAAGAACTTCTATCCACAGCTCATCAGATTCTTGCCCAATCTGAAGAAGCGATTGAAAAAAGCACCTCGATCTCTCCTCTTCTTGACTCAATCGTCAAATATAGCCCAGATCTAAGTGAAGTACAGAAAATGGCAAAAGAGGCCCATCTCCAATTAACAGAAATAGCTGCTCAAATGCAGAGTTTCCAAGCCAAGGTTGAGAGTGATCCGAGTCGATTAGAGTTCCTTGAAGAGAGACTCAAATTACTGGAGCATCTGAAGAAAAAATATGGAAAAGACCTCTTTCATGTGCAGGAAGAGATGCAAAAAGAGCTTGCAAGTATCGATAGTCTCGACGAAACGATAGAAGCTCTTAGCAAGCAGTTAGATAGCGCCAAGGAAAAGACTACACTTGCCTGCCAGGCTATCTCTAGTAAAAGAAAAGAAAAAGGGCTAGAACTTGGTAAAATCCTTTCTAAGTCATTGCAAGAACTCAACATCCCAGCAGCTGAAGTAACAATTGCCATCACACCTACGCCTCGCTCTAGGCTGGGAGAGGACTCTATTTGTTTCTTCCTTCGAGCAAATCTAGGAGAAAAGCCAGTCCCAGTAAAGGAGAGCAGCAGTGGTGGAGAGTTGTCTCGATTGCTCTTTTCCGTAAAGGTAGCTCTTGCAGAGAAAAGCTCTCCCCAGACCATGGTATTTGACGAAATCGACGCCAATGTAGGCGGAGAGACAGCTACGATCATTGGGAAAAGGCTGAAAGAATTAGGAACTGCAAGACAGGTACTATGTATTACCCACTTTCCTCAAGTGGCACGTCAGGGGAATCATCACTTACGTGTGCACAAAGAGGAAAGAGGGAACCGGACCATTTGTAGAATTGATCCGGTTAATGAAAGCGATAAAGAAGCTGAGCTCCTGCGTATGCTAGGAGGTCAAACGCCCCTTACCACCCTTGCTTAGAGGGCTTAGCCTGCTCAGCGCCGCTACCTTTCTTAACCTCGCCACTCATTGACCCATTCGGCTTTTTCATTGACTCTTTGTGCTCGTGAGTCATCTGATCACTTTTTTTGCTAGTACTGCTTTTCTTCTGCATGTCTTCTTGGCATCCACATCCGCTCAGAAGAGCAAGAGAGCCAACAGCAAATGCTGCTAATGCTAATCTTTTAAAGTTTGTTTTCATCTTTCCACCTTATTTCTGGTTAAATTTAAATGAAGTGACGAAGTAGTTGTAGCGCGCTTCGTCGTAGTTTTGCACCTCACACTCCATGGCCATGAGATATAGTTGATTCTTCACCATAATAGCACGTCCTTTGAAGTAAACCCCTCCCGTACGGATAAAGAAATCTAGGGCTGGCTGACCGTCAACAAGAAGCATATCAGCAAATAGGAGTTGATTCCCTGGGTTATTCGCAAGAATCCCATTTAAAAATCCTTCAAGGGAGGCCTGTGCAAGCGATTGGTCTACAAATTGTGGATACTCTGCAATCAAGAGCATATACACGTTCTTTTTATCTTGGTTGGCGATATAGGCATCATACTTGAGATCATAACCCTCTTCAGGAACACTCATTTTCTCAGAAATGTGCTCTGGAGAATTAGGAAACATCAATGTACATTTTCCAGTCACAGAGTGGAATTCTTTCCAATCAACACTACTTACATGAACAATTTCTGTATCTTTGTTTGTTTGCGCAAGATCTGCTGCTCCTGCGGAAGAAAACGGCACTAGTAACGACGCCATCGAAAGTACTGCCAACTGCTTCAAACTCTTTTTCATATTCCCCTCTTGTATATTATTAACTTTTTAGTGCTTCTCTTGCCAAGATACTGAAGTCAAGTGCTTTGCCAAAGATTGGACAAATGCCTTAACTTCCGTACCTTCCCTACATTCCTACTACTCCAAGACTAACCCAAACGAGCCAAGAAACAACCCAGATGACTAGTCCAATTAGGAAAAATGGAATCAGCACATTCAGAACCCCTTTCCACGCAGAAAATTTCTGCACTTGCCCGAGTCCTTTTACTAGAATCACAAACGACCAAATCCCTAAAATCGACTGGACAGCTAGAGCAATAGATGCCACCATAAACTCCTGACCTACAAAATCCATTTCCTCATAACTGTCTACCAGAACCTGCTCTCTAAATAGAAAAAGCAGCACAACCCAGGTAAGGACTAGCAGAATGTTCGGCACGTTAGACCAAGCAACAGCTGCTCGAATTGACTGGTAGTTCCCTTGGCCTCCAATCCACTTCCCAGTCCAAAGAAGCAAAGCACTAGCTACTGTGATCGCGAGCATCCCTGCGAAAGTGGCTAACACAACTGCGGCAATCACAATCCCAGTCATGCCGTACAGATCTCCCAGAGACAAATTTTGTACGATGTTTAGAAGCATCGGAAGACCGTATAGGAACGAAAGAAGAAGAAAACGATGCTTTGGATTGAATGCTACGATCTTGGCGACCGTCTCCCTGGGCTTTACCCAAATACTTAGCCATGGATTTACTCCTATCTCTTTAGACATTTCTAACCTCCGACACATAGTCTTTTGTTAAAGTCGATCCTATAACTAAAAATTTAATGCTTCAAGAAAATAAGTATAATTATTAACAACAAAACACAACTATCTAAACAAAAGATCGATAGACAGAGGTAAAAACCACACCGAATATTAATTTATTATTAAGCTATGAAATTGTTTGAAACAATTAGTTTAATTAATTACATTAAAGCTATAGACTACTAAAGGAGTTAATTATGAAAAACAGACCAAGACACATGAAAAAATACACTCCAAGACGCAGACGGTTCTCAAAAGACATGCAAAAACAGCAATTGATAGATTTCGAGCATCTTCTGAATATGGATTTAAGCAGCTTTCTCATCCTCTCTGAAGAAGGAACCCCTAAACAGATTGAGCAAGCTAGGGTCAAAGCATGTAGTGATTTACGCAAATATGGCTCAGAAATGGAAGCTATTGGAAGAGACCTTGGAGAGGGGCTACCTGAACTCGTTCGCAATTACATCCGAACAATGAAGAACATCGTAACCAATATAAGTGGACCTATTGACACCTCTTTAGTTAACGAATACCGAAAAGAGGCCCTCAAAATCAAAAAAGTTGCCGCCTAAAAACATCCTCTAGCTTAGGACAGAAAAAATCATAGCCCGAGAGCAATAGCTTCTCGGGCTTTATTTTTGTGCTCGAAAGAACGGTCTCCTTTGCCATTTCTCCCATGAACTGATCCATGAATTTCTCTCCTATTCGAAATAGGAGAGGGCTCCCAAGCGCTTTAGCTAATTTTCTACTAAAGGCCTGATTGCTTTCAGGATAGGGAGATGCAAAATTGACTCCTCCTTCAATCTGTTCGTTCATCATGCAGTGATAGAGCCCATAAACAACATCATCCAAACCTATATAGGAAACCCATTGCTTACCACTCCCTATCGAGGCCCCCAATCCAAGGCGAAAAAGAGGAAGCAGCCTAGCCAGAGCTCCACCTTTAGAAGATAGAACAAGGCCAAAACGAGTATTTACCCTCCGTACTCCATGGTCTTTGACCCTACTTGAGGCCTCTTCCCACTTCTGACAAACAGTTGCTAAAAAGCCCTCGCCAAACGGGCTTTTTTCCGTTAACTCCTCATCTCCCCTATTTCCATAAATTCCAATAGCCGACGCACAGAGGAAGGCTTTTGGGCGGTTTGAAACCCTAGAAATCGTTTGGGCTAAGAGCTGGGTATCTACACAACGACTTTGAAAAATCTCTTCTTTAAGCCTCTTAGTCCACCTGGCACTTGCTAGATTTTTTCCAGCTAAATGGATGATTACGTCAAAATTTTCAAAATCCTCAATCTGAATATCTCCCGCACGTGGATCCCAATAGACCGTATCTTCACGCATATCCCTCCGCCGACGCACCAGGCGAAATACCTCATGTCCAGACGTTCGCAGGAAAGGAATAAGACTCGATCCAATAAAGCCTGAAGACCCACTAACTAAAATGCGCTGAGAACTAGAAGGGTATTGAGCCTGTACATGGAGATCTTGAACAAGAGTCTCATGGCGCCAGTGAAGCATCCGGATCAGTTTTTTTTTCACATAAGACTTAAGAAAGCTAAGCGGGGGGATAAAATGGATCTCATCCTCTATCTCACAGCTATTATCATCGACTCGATGAACTCGATGAATGTGTTTCCAGAGTTTGAAAGGGCCATCATACTGCACATCTGTGAAACTCTCTTTCTCAATAAATTCTCGATGCTGCAGTACAAAACGCCGCCACCCTCCCATGCGAACTTTGAGAACGACCTGAGAGCCCACCACGTCAGGCCCTCCTTCTTTTGAGAGAATCTTTACCTTTTCCCAAGGGGGAATTAACCGCTCAAAAGCAGAGGGGCGCATATACCAACTAAATACGGTTTCAGAAGAATGAGCTACAGGTGTGCGAAGAGAGACAATATGAGGTTTCATAGGAAATAAAGAGCGGGACAATGTCCCGCTCTAAAAACTAGATTACTGGCCTTCTTTCTTGCCACAGCAAGAACATTCGCCAGACTTGCATGCAAGAGCTTTGCAGCAACGGCCACAGCTTCCCAAGCACCATAGTCCAGATAGACCGATGATCGCGTAAATAAGCCGGCTAAGCCAAGCTGTATTTCCACCGAAAAGCCATGCTACTACGTCAAATTGGAAGAATCCCCAAAGACCCCAGTTAAGAGCTCCGATGATGACCAAAATGTAAGCGAGGATATTGATTAAACGTTTCATGTTTATCTCCTTAAATCAATTCAAGAGCACTCTAATGGTACTCTCATGCTAATATACTAGATTTAACAGACGTCACTGAGATTGTCACGAAATTTTTTGATTATCTAGAAACTCTATTGAGGAATTCCCGTTGTAAACCTTCCTTAAGGGGAAAGTTGATGTGTTATGTAACACACCTACCCAAATAGATCTAGTGGGTAGGTTAATTACCAAGTGCTCCCGGTAAAAAGAGGTGGGCCCTCAGCTAGATTAGGCTGATATATGGAGCATGGAGCTCTCCCTTTTTCGAGTATGAGACCCTCACACATTTTCCGTAGTGGTCTTTTTCTCCTGGTTATAACCTGCCCAGTCTTAGAAGGAGCTCCTATCGATATTCCCTTGCTCATTTCGATAAAATCTCCTATGCTTTAGCAAAAAATTAAGAAGATTACGACCATGCCCTCTAATGACAAGATAGATGCAAAGCACTTGAGCGATCTGTGCCGAATTAAGATCTCCGAAGAGGAAAATAAGCTCCTTGATAAAAATCTCGAAAAAATTCTCGCTTATATGGATCAACTCACTGAAGTCAATACAGACGATGTCCCAGCCTGTACTCATGTTTTAGAGACGATGACCAATGTGATGGAGGAGGACAAACCAAATCCTACAGGATTTGATCGAAATCTCTTTTTTGAAAATACACCCGACCACGTGGGAGGCATGATCAAAGTCCCCACTATAATCCAATTTGAAGAATAGGAACTGTGAACAACCACTCAGCCCATACATTACATACCCTCTTTTCCTCTGGAGGTCTCTCCGCTGAAGAAATCACTATGCAAACTCTGAAGCGCATCAACGCAGCCAACAAAGATTTGCATGCATTCTTAAGCATGTTTACTGAGCGAGCTCTTGAAAAAGCTAGAGAACTCGATAAGAAAAGGGCAAATAACCAGCCTCTTGGAAAACTTGCAGGTATCCCCATCGCAATCAAGGACAATATCCAGATCAAGGGAGAAATCACCACTTGTGCTTCAAAGTTCTTAGAAAATTACCGTGCCCCCTATGATGCAACTGTCATCCGTCTTCTGGAAGAAGAAGATGCGATCCTTATTGGCAAAACCAATATGGATGAGTTTGCTATGGGAGGATCAGGAACCCATTCTGCATTTTCCACGATCAAAAACCCTTGGAACCTCGCTCACTCCGCTGGAGGCTCATCAAGTGGGTCTTCGGCAGCCGTAGGAGCCCGTCTCTGTCCGATTGCTCTTGGAAGCGACACGGGCGGCTCTATACGTCAACCAGCAGCTTTTACAGGGTCTGTAGGGTTCAAACCCACCTACGGGCGCATCTCCCGTTTCGGACTTGTAGCCTTTGGCTCTTCTCTCGATCAGATTGGCCCTATCACTCAAACCGTACAAGATGCAGCCCTTGTCATGGAAGTCTTAGGTAAACACTGCTCACGTGATTCCACCAGCATTAATCTTCCCCCTTTCTCTTCTAAAGAACTCAGCAAGCCCATCGATAAAATGCGCATTGGTGTCCCTTGGAGCTTTCTCGAAGACCTCAAAGGAGAGCCTCGTCAAAATTTTGAGCAATCGATTGAGATCTTTAAAGATTTAGGGGTAGAAATTGTCGATGTAGATCTAAGCCACCTGAAATACGGCATTGCCACCTATTATGTCTTAGCAACAGCTGAAGCCTCTACCAACTTGGCTAGATTCGATGGTATCCGCTATGGAGCTCGCTCTAAGAAGGCCGAAACTCTCGATGAGATCTATGAAGAATCTCGCAAAGAGGGCTTTGGCTGGGAAGTGAAAAATCGAATCTTACTTGGAACTTATGTACTCTCTGCAGGCCAACAAGATGCCTACTATCTAAAAGCCCAAAAAGTGCGCAGTGTTATCATCAAGCAATTCCGAGAGGCCTTTGCAAACTGCTCTATGATCGCCCTGCCGGTTACTTCAGGGGCTGCATTCCCCCTAGAGGGGGGCATCACTGACCCCCTAGAAGAGTACTTGCAAGATCTCTATACAGTAGGAGCCAATCTTGCTGGGCTACCTGCCATCTCTATTCCAAGCGGTTTATCTAAGTCAGGACTCCCATTCGGAATCCAGTTAATGGGGCCACAAACACACGATAGCAACGTTTTACGCTATGCCAACGCATTTGAGAGCGCGACCAATTTCTCTTCTCTCACCCCTCCGAATTTTGGAGGCGAATAATGAGTGATATTCTCTACGAAAATTGGGAACCAGTCATCGGCCTTGAAGTCCATGCTCAGCTCAATACTAAAACCAAAATGTTTGCCAGATCCCCTAACAATTTTGGAAATGAGCCCAACGTCAATATCGATGAGGTAGACACTGGCCAGCCTGGAACTCTTCCTGTAATCAACAAAGCAGCTGTAAAAAAGGCCATTCAACTTGGATTAGCCCTCAACGCGCAGGTAGCTAGATTTAGCACCTTTGACCGAAAATCCTATTTCTACCCTGACAGCCCTCGCAACTACCAAATCACCCAGTTCTACAACCCCATTATTTTTGGCGGCACTATCACCTGCGACATTGAAGGACATACCAAGCACTTCAAAGTCGACAGAGCCCACTTAGAAGATGATTCTGGCATGCTCAAGCACTTTAGCTCGTTTGCAGGTGTCGACTACAACAGAGCCGGCGTCCCCCTAATCGAGATCGTCTCCGAGCCAATGATGCACTCCCCTAAGGATGCCTCGGCCTATGCCCAAGCCCTTCGAGCTATCCTCCAATACCTAGGTGTTGCCAACTGTAATATGGAAGAAGGTGGCATGCGGATGGATGCCAATATCTCAGTCCGTCTAAAAAGTGAAAAAACTCTACGTCCTAAAGTAGAGATCAAAAATATGAACTCCTTCCACAACATGGAAATGGCTATCGAATCTGAAATTAAACGTCAGATCGAAGCCTATAGCCGAAACCCCCATGAAGATTTTTCCAAGGTCATAGGCCCCGGCACCTACCGTTTTGACCTTGCAGAGAGAAAAACCGTCCTCATGCGCCGCAAAGAAACTGCTCACGACTACCGCTACTTCCATGAGCCTGATCTCGTCCCCATAATCCTCTCTGATTCAGATATTGAATCTGTCCGAAAAGATCTACCAGAGCTACCTCATGAACGCTATTTGCGGTATGTATCCGAGCTTAAAATAGCCCCGGATAGCGCCTCTGTCCTTATTACAGATAAATATACCTCTGATTTCTTCGAAGAAGCTCTTAGCATAGCTGGCAATGCCACAAGCCTATGTAATTGGATCATTGTGGAATTTACGGGACGTTTAAAAGAAAAGGGCATCAGCCTAGAGGCCTCCGGTCTACAGAGCGCTCATGTAGGACACCTCGTCAAAATGATCGAAGACAAGGTAATCACAGGCCGTATTGCAAAACAAGTAGCTGATGACATGCTCGTATCTCCAGAAAAAGATAGCAAAGAGATCGTAAAGGAAAACCCCGACTACCAGCCAGTACAAGACACTTCGATCATCGAACCCATCGTAGATCGAATCTTAGAAGCAAATCCCCAATCGATCACAGACTTCAAAGCAGGTCGCACAAAAGCCTTAGCCTATCTCGTTGGGCAAGTCATGAAAGAGACCAAGGGAAAGGCCTCTCCCGATATTGTTAATACACTCATCCGCAAAAAAATCGACTAATCACCTTGCGACTTGGTGTTAGTCCTCCTTAACTATCCTTCTATACTGCTTTTTTTCTGCGTGCTTGTGTTTCTCTTTCAGGACTTTTTCTTTAGCAGCTCTTGGCTTTTTTGTTGGAATTCGCCTTTTTCGCTTTTTGCCCCTTTCAACAAGCTTCTTTTGCAACTTCTCTAAGCAGATCTTTTTATTAAGGTATTGACTCCTTTCTTGCTGAGAGGTAACACGGATCCCTGTGGGGCGATGGATCAAGCGGACAGCACTATCTGTTTTCTGTACATGCTGCCCCCCCTTACCACTTGCCTTGAAGGTCTGAACCTCACACTCTTGTAGAAGTTTGTCTAAGTTCATTTTTTCGATGAGGATGCTTGGAAGCGACCGCCAGCCACTCCCCAATCAATATTCTTAAAAAAGGCGTTGATATACTTAGCCCGATCTAGTCCATACTCGGGCATGTACGCATGCTCCCAGACATCCATTACCAAAATAAGGGAGCCTCCTGCTAAATGACCCAAGTCATGTTCGTTGATCCAAGTATTGAATAAACGATCTGCTTTGGGATCAAAATAGAGAATAGACCAGCCGATTCCTCTCATCATCCCCGTAGCGATAAAATCTTGTTTCCAGTTGTCATAGGAACCAAAATCTCGCACAATCATCTTAAAGAGCTCTGAAGAGCGATCCAGAGGCTTCTTTCCACCTAAGTTTTCAAAATAGAGCTCATGTAAGCGCATCCCATCGAACTCCCAACCAAAGCGCCGCTTCAGCGCTTGATACTGGTAGTCCGAGGTCTGACGCTCTTTTGCATAGCTGTGGATCAGGTTGATAAGAAGATTTGTGTTCTTGACATAGCCCTTGTACAAAGTGAAGTGCATTTTCAGCATTTCATCTGTAAATCCTGGCATGCCAAGCAGATGTGTGAAGTCTTTTGGCTGATATTCTCCTACTTGTTGAGGTCTCTGGGGAAGCCCATTACCCGCAGGGGCTGCCTCCAGAAATGCAACACCACTGAAAAGTAGGATAAGCAAAATAGATAATCTTTTTTTCATTTTCTCCTCCAAGAATTAGTAAGTCCCTATATTTGAATGGCGGAGGATATTACTCAAGGAATCTCTGACCAGCTCGAAATTTTTAGGTTTAGATGGGTTTCGGAGATAAAATCTCGTTTGGAGAAACAAGCTGACTATTGATAGTCAGTGGTTTGCGAAAATGAGACTTCGGCGTCTCTGACCGGTTTTTGTTTTAATTCACTTGTTACACTTCGGGCTTGAATAGGCTGCCCGAAAGACTCTGAAGATAAAACAACCAAGTTAATCAGGGATTCCTCAAGGAGATATTGAACAAATCATTTGTCAAGTCTTTGAGCGAAAGAGACTTGCTTCAGTCTCTCTTCAGAAGAAGAAACAAAATAAAGCATTTAATTACAATTGATTAAAACAAATCGATTAATGTATAATTAATCATATAAAACCCGAAGACTGCAATGAATGCCACTATAGTAGAACAATCTCCTACTGGAAGTAATCCACTCTATGCACAACCTGAAAAGAGTGTGATACCTGCTATCCCAAAGACACATCACGCATGGGTGGATCGCGTTGTAACATGGGGGGAAAACCTCCTTTTTAAAGACTATGAAGCGCAGCTTGATTTTTCTGCAAAAGTCACGGGCATCCTTGATTGGGGCGCCTTTGGGGTGATCGTTGGGGTAGAGGCAACTTCGATCGCAAACAAGCTCTTTTCATTAAAACTTGACAGAGTCTCTGTTCTCTCGAAAACCTTTACCCTTTTCCAGATCTTGACAATCCCCTTTTCCATTTTTTTCGTCGCTATCAATGCACTGAAGACCTTTTTTGAGTTTGTACACCTAAAGCGAGGGATACAACTTCTTAAAAAAGTAGAAAGAGAAGGAAGAGCTGAAGAGAAGTTTGAATGGATCCGCTCAAAATACTTCTCCCTGAGCGCCCATGAGAATACAAAGATCACCTCCTTCATCGAGGAAAATCTCTCTGACCTAGATCCTACTGAAAAACGAGCCAGATTTGAACAGCTAAAAGAGAAGGCCCTTGCACTCAAACTTAATAATTTGGGTAGAAGGATCACGCCAGCCCTTGCAAAAGAAGTGAAAACACAGCTCGATATCATCACAAGAGATCTAAAAAAACCAAGCACGCAAGCACAAGCCTTGCAGAGAGCGGAAGTTCTCATGCAATCGATTTCGAGCCAAGCAAAACATAAGATTGTTGTTCATATAATCGGACTAGCAGCCCTAGCTATGAGCTTAGTTGGACTTATCGCCACACTTTCTGGTGTAGGGGCCATACCAATCTTCGTAACAGCCATTGCTCTTGCGCTTCTCCAATTTGCAGTAGAAAAAAAGACAGTAGGAAAAGCTGTTGTAAGGCTCTACGACGCACTTGCTACATACAAGCTGCCAAAAATCAAGCTGCCTGAGCAGGTTGCTGCAATTGTTCCCCCATCGTATCAAGGAGCTCTTTCACAGAACTATAACTGGGTCCGACAAGAGTTGGATCATCGTTATAGAACTGCCACCGATTATCTTTATAGACAAGCGTCTTCTCTCCAATCTTCTTATCTAACCTACGATAGGTCAGCGTAATACAAACAATTGGAGAAGAGAGACTCTCATTGAGCGAGTCTTCTAGAATCTGTGCAAATTCATCCTTACGGAAAAGATAGGTCCCTACAGGGTGGTTACTTAAAATGTACTCTGCATGGGAGCGATCGATGTTATGCCATGCTTCATGAACAAGACTCCCCCGCTCTTCCTTTTCAGCCAAAATCAAATCAAGAACAGAAACGTGCTTAAGGACCCAAAAAGGATTTTTTCCTCTTTTAGGATCATAGGCAAGTTGATTCAAAATATGCATCGTTTTGGTAAGCATCGCATAAGAGTCTTTCTCTAAGCCCGAGCAATCAAAACAGCCCTCTTCTTCGGAAAAAACTTCAAAAGCTCCTTCGTCTTCTGGATGAAGGCGAATCGTGATTGCCTTCCACTCACGGGCTGGAAGCTCTTTTTGTTGAAGCTCTGGAAATTGCAATTCACCCGTTTTGCAGTTGATATATCCCTTATACGCCTTTTTTGCAGTTCGGAAAAATCGTCTTTCCTTATCCGCTTGCCGATGAATCAAATGTCTGAATACTGCGATATTTTGCCGTACTTCTTTGTCGAGAATAACCACTTTCATATCAACCTAGCTCCTTTGTTCGGCGATAAGTCGCCAAGATTGTATTCATCACACCTGAGCGCACACCACCCTCTTCTAAAGCTTTCATCCCAGCAATCGTCGTACCAGCTGGCGCTGAGATCTGCCAGCGGATCTCTCCTGGATGGCCTTCATGGCTTTTAAGAAGAGCCACAGACCCTAACAGCGTTTGCAAGACAAGCTCTTTGGCTTCACTAGCCTTTAATCCCATCATAACACCGCTTTCAATCATTGCCTCAATGATCGCAATGACAAACGCTGGACCAGAGCCTGCTAGAGCAGAAATCGCATCAATTTTTCCCTCTTCTGTCCAGAAAATAAGCCCCATTCCATCTAATAAAAGGTCCACTTTTTTTCTACTTACCTCAAGAAGCTTTTCATCTTTTACAACAGCGATAACTGACTCCCCACGAGTGAGAGCCAAATTTGGCATCGTCCGAATGATCTCACCACCTGGAAAAAGCTTTTTCAAACTCGCTACAGTATAGCTAACTACAATACTGACGAGCATTTGTCCTTCTAGCTTGCCTATTACTGCTGCAATTTTCTCTATATCTTTGGGCTTGATTGCAAGAACAATGACATCCACCCCTTTGATCGCCTCTCTAGGATCTGAAGCAAACACCGCACCAATCTCTTTTGCTAGAGTATGTTCTTTTTCAGAGTTTCTATCACAGAGCACAAGCTGATGCCCTTTTTGCGCCAACTGGCGCGCAAAGGCACTTCCCATCACTCCACAACCTAAAACAGCTATTTTCATACGGTCTCCTACCTTATTGTCTTCCCTTTAGATTTTCTCATCAAGTAAATATTTTAACCATTGCCTATTATCTGTCCAAGAGTAAAACTGGCGGCATGAAAACTATCACCTTATTACTTACTGTAATCCTTCAAACACAAGGCTTTACCATGTCAGATCTCTCCGAAGAAATTAAGCAATCACGTGAGTCTACATATACAGTTAATCCCCTGATTCTTAGCCGGTGGTCTCCCCGCTCTATGAGTGGTGAAACTATGACCGATGGAGAACTGCTTCCTCTATTTGAAGCCGCGCGCTGGGCCCCTTCAAGCTACAATAGTCAGCCCTGGAAGATCCTTTACGCAAAAAAAGGGACCCCAGAATGGGATCTCTTCTATAGTCTGCTTGTCGAATTCAATCAGCAATGGTGTAAAAATGCCTCTGCCCTTGTCTTGATCGTATCGAGAGATACATTCGAGCACAATAATAAGCCTGCTCCAACTCATAGCTATGATACAGGAGCTGCGTGGATGGCACTCGCTCTAGAGGGAAACTCTCGAGGCTACGTTGTCCATGGAATGAGTGGTTTTGACTACGATAGAGCACGCCAAACTCTGGAAATTCCTGATGGATACACGATTGAAGCAATGGCCGCAATTGGGAAGCGAGCCCCTAAAGAAAAACTTCCTAAGGAAATGCAGGAAAGTGAAACACCTAGCAGCCGAAAGCCCCTAAGCGAAATTGCTGTTCCCGGAAAATTTAAATAAGAAACGAGCAAGCCCTGCGCTTGCTCGCCGAAGATCGCTATACCTAAGCGCCACTAGAGTAGCGACTTAAGCACTCACCAGGACTGAGTTACTTAGCTGCTTTTCTGCGAGTAGTTTTTCTCTTTGCAGTAGTCTTACGAGCAACTTTTTTACGAGTTGTCTTTCTTGCTGCAGTTTTACGAGTTGTCTTTCTTGCAGTTTTCTTAGCTGTTGTCTTTTTAGCTGCAGTCTTACGAGCTGTTTTCTTAGCTGTTTTCTTAGCAACTTTTTTGCGAGTTGTTTTTCTCTTCGCTGTAGTTTTTCTTTTTGCAGTAGTCTTACGAGCTGTCTTTCTTACAGTCTTTCTCGCAGTCTTTTTGCGAACTGTCTTTCTTTTAGCAGTAGTTTTCTTAGCTGCTGTCTTTCTTTTAGCAGTAGTTTTTTTAGCTGCTGTCTTTCTTTTTACGGCCATGAAATCCTCCTTGTTTGCATGCATAGGATTGTGTTTTTAGCGGCCTTCATGGCATTGAGGCCTTGCACAATATCATCTCCTACAATTCCCAATATAATAAATATTTATTTAAAAAGAAAAAAAAATCTGAAAAACAGAGTCTGATAAAAAGGGAATATCAGACTATTCCCTTTTAGAAGGTATTTTGAGCTATATTCAGATGCTTTAAAAAAAATGAAGTTTTTTTTTGAATTCTGGTGGAATCAGGTAAAATTCAGAGAAAATCTCACTTAATTTCGATATCGATCTTCTCAATTTTGTCGCCCTGACTGATCTTTTTTGTCACATCTAGACCAGCAAGAGTCTGCCCAAAAACGGTATACTCTCCATCTAAATAAGGAATTTGATCTAGAGCAATGTAAAACTGAGAACCACTAGAACGCTTACCTGGATTCACTTGGTCAGGAAGGCGTGCCCAAGCAAGAGCCCCTTCTGTGTGAGGAAGGCCAATTTCAGCAGGAACAGTAAAACCAGGTCCCCCTTGCCCTGTCCCCTCCGGATCTCCGCCTTGAATTACAAAATTCGGTACAACACGGTGGAAAGTAAGACCATCATAAAAGCCTCCTTTAGCAAGAGCGATGAAGTTGGTTACAGATAGAGGAGCTCTTTCATAGTAGAGCTCACAGGTGATCTTTCCCTTACTAGTATGGATCACAGCCTTATAGGTTTTTCCCTTTTCAAATTCCATTGCTTGCTTTGGTTCAGAAAATTTCACAGCTGCTTCTCCCTGTTTAGCGATACAAAATACGGCACAAACTAGTAAGACCAATACTCTCATAATTGAATACCTTAAATGCGTTGATTAGCCCGGAGGATAGCAGTACACATAAAAAAAAGGCAAGTTCCGAAGAACTTGCCCAAGAAGAATGCCTGCAAAACAACCGGTATAACTATTAACTATGGTGCTTTTTATGAGGAGCGTTAGGAGAGCTGGGCCCACTAGGTCTTCCCGGAGAACGAGAAGGGCTCTTAGGAGCTCTAGCTGGAGAGTGTTTAGGAGAAGGTGTTTTTTTAGGGTGTTTTTTTCTATTTACCATCTTTACTTCCTTAAATTATAGTTTTTTTCATAAAGGAGAACAATTAAATCGCTCCTATCCCTTAATAGCGATTATAACCAATTATTATTTTTGAAAAAGCACCCTCCTCACCCACTCCTCTTCATGGATTTAAGTGGGAGGCATTTAGGCGCTTAAAAAAAAATTTCTAAGAACATCTCTCTAGAAGTCAACCCCTTACCAACAAATCTCCTGAACAAAACCTCTCAAAACTCCTCACTTAAAAGCAGTTAGATCCCACTATTTTTTTTTGACATTTCGCTTAAATTTCTCGCTATCAAATCCCTCTTTGATTAAGAAGAAGAACGTATATAACTGTAGGAGAATAAGTTTTGGTAGGATCTACAAAAAGTCCACGCCGCGTCATTAGCGTCTTTGTTCTCGCAATGCTCAACGTTGCGATTATGGCCAGCTTGCGCAACCTTCCCCTTGTAGCCTCTTATGGTCTTGGCTCCATCTTCTTCTTTGCCATCGTAGCCATCTTCTTTTTGATTCCTAGTGCACTTGTCTCAGCAGAGCTCGCAACCGGTTGGTCTAAGGGAGGGGGAGTCTATATCTGGGTACGAGAAGCCCTCGGAGATCGGTGGGGCTTTTTGGCTATCTGGATGCAGTGGGTGCATAACGTTGCCTGGTACCCGGTGATTCTCTCCTTTGTTGCAACGACACTCGCCTATGTTTTCAGTCCAGAACTTGCACAGAGTAAAATCTTCGTCGTTTCTGTAATTATCATCAGCTTTTGGGCCATGACCATCTTCAATAGCCTCGGGGTGGAAACGTCCAGCTGGTTCAGCACAATTGGCGTGATCGTAGGAACTATTCTCCCGGGCATTCTAATCATCAGCCTAGGCTCTACCTGGGTTCTTGGAGGGAACCCCATCAATACAAAGATCTCTTTCTCCGCACTAATACCCGATTTTAAAAGCTTGGGTGATTTTGTCTTTTTAGCAGGTCTGTTTCTAGCCTTTACTGGTTTAGAAGTCTCTTCCTCCTATGCAAGCGAAGTGAAAAATCCACAAAAAAATTATCCGAGAGCAATCATTTTAGCAGCTGTCCTCACCTTCTCTATCTTTATGCTTGGAGCTCTAGCAATTGCTTTTGTCATTCCAAGCTCTGACATTAGCCTAGCTGCCGGACTTATGGAGGCTTTCCAGGAGTTTTTTAAATACTACGGTCTTAGTTGGATCCTTCCTATTGTAGCCATTCTCCTTGTCATTGGAGCTGTCGCAGAGGTCAATGCATGGATTGTTGGCCCTGTCAAAGGGCTCTACGCAACCACAAACCACGGAAATCTCCCACCCCTTTTCCATAAAACCAACAAAAAAGGCGTACCGATGAACCTCCTTTGGTTCCAAGCGATCATCGTCACTATAACCTCACTTGTTATCCTTCAGCTCCCCTCGGTCAGCGCTGCATTCTGGATCCTTAGCGTAATGAGCGCGCAGATCTATCTCGTAATGTATATCCTTATGTTCATCTCCGCTATTCGCCTCCGCTATTCTAAACCTCACGTCCCAAGGGCCTACAAAGTACCCTACAAAAGACGAGGAATCTGGTTTGTTTCGTTGCTGGGAATCATAGCATCTACCTTCATCATCCTTTTAGGATTTATCCCCCCAGCTCAGCTCAATGTAGGCAACCTCCTCTTCTATGAGCTCTTTTTAATCATAGGACTCGCGATTATGATCGCTATCCCTATGATAATTCATGCTTTCCGAAAACCCCACTGGATCATTGAAATTCGTCAGCAGGATCAAGAAAAGGATTCTTAGTCCACAAAAAATCCCCTCGTAGCTATTC
The DNA here is from genome assembly GCA_021772375.1 of Chlamydiota bacterium. GTDB lineage: Bacteria > Chlamydiota > Chlamydiia > Chlamydiales > Rhabdochlamydiaceae > Sacchariniichlamydia. Next base: position 18,394 of record JAJFME010000039.1, read on the forward strand.
TGTTAGCAGATGCACATGACAACACATATTCCCCTAGCAGAAAGACTCCGTCCACAATCGATTAAAGAGATGGTAGGGCAAGGACATCTTATATCCGAGCACGGATGGATCACACGCACAATTGCAAGTGGTAGACCTCTCTCCATTCTTCTCTTTGGCCCACCTGGCTGTGGGAAAACCACCCTAGCACGTCTTTACGCAAAGGCCTTCGAGGCGGAGTTTATCACCTTCAGTGCGGTTCTACATGGAACTGTTGAGCTCAAAAAAACCATCCTTGAATCGAAAAAAAATCCCCTCTTTCAGCGCCACTTGATTATTTTTATCGATGAGATCCACCGCTTCAATAAAGCTCAGCAAGATGCACTTCTACCTTTTGTCGAAGATGGAACAATCACGCTAATCGGAGCCACAACAGAAAATCCTTCTTTCTCCCTCAATAACGCCCTTCTCTCTCGTATGCGTACGCTTGTGCTCAATCCTTTGACAACAGAAGACCTCCAAACACTACTTAGCCGATACGAAACGCCCCTTCCTCTAACAGAAAAAGCAAAAGAGATTCTCCTTGAAATGGCACAAGGAGATGCACGCCATCTGCTTAACATGCTCGAGAATCTGACACAGGCCCCACAAGACCCCCTCATTGATGCAGACAAGCTAGGTGACTGGGTACAAAGACGCCCAGCCCTCTATGACAAAGCTGATGAAGGCCACTACAACCTCATTTCAGCACTCCATAAAGCCATCAGAGGCTCCGATCCAGATGCAGCGCTTTATTGGTTTACTCGTATGCTAGAAGGAGGAGAAACTCCTCAATTCATCGGACGTCGCCTTGTCCGGATGGCATCCGAAGATATTGGCCTTGCTGATCCCGATGCACTCTCTATTACTCTCAACGCCTGGAGCGCCTATGATCAACTCGGATCTCCGGAAGGAGAGCTTGCCCTCGCTCAGGCTGTGCTCTATTTAGCTCTAGCACCTAAAAGCAACGCCTCATATATCGCCTACAAAAAATCTGTTGAGCTTGCAAAGAGAACAACTCAATACAATCCCCCCAAGACCATCCTTAATGCTCCAACAAATTTCATGAAAGGGCTCGGCTATGGAAAAGGATACAAATATGACCATGACGAAGAGCATGGATTCTCCGGACAGAACTACTTCCCAGAAGAACTAGGGATGCGACCCTCTTTCTATAAGCCCGTCGAACGGGGATTTGAAAGAGAGATGAAGAAAAGGCTCCACTACTTCACTAATCTGCGCACAAAAAAGCCCTCCTAAGGGTCCAGATCGGTACATCTACCGAGTAAGGGTTAGGAGGGCAAGAAACAGCTCCTTTTCCTCAGGCTGGGTTTGACGATAGGCTGTGAATGACACACGACCTACTATCTTCTACCTCTATTAGAGGTAATGGTACCCTGAGGCATCCAACGAGGGATAAAACCCTAGCGCGGACGAGCTGCTTCAGTACCTTCATTTTACCAGATAGACATGAAATAGATAGATTTAATTTTAAATCGAAAACTAAACCAGTGATCCTGATTCAGTTAGTACAGGTTCTACCCAACGCCCATGAGATTTGATTAGCTCAACTAGACGTTCATCCGCATCAGCAAAATCGATATTTCTCTCTACACAAGTCTTTCCAACATAGAGATCAATCTTGCCCGGCCTAGACCCCACGTAGCCAAAATCAGCATCAGCCATCTCTCCAGGTCCATTGACAATGCACCCCATGATCGCAATCTTCACACCTGGTAAATGAGCAGTTTTTTCTCGGATCCGTTTAGAGACCTCTTGCAAGTTGAAAAGAGTGCGCCCGCACCCTGGACAGGAGATGAACTCTGTCTTTGAACTGCGCATTCTAGCTGCCTGTAGAAGACCAAAGCTAAAGGAGCGAAGAGAAGCTAATGAATAGGGGCCCTCTAGCGCCACCCCCTCTCCTAGTTTGTCTGCAAGAAGAGCTCCACACTCAGAAGCTGCACAAATCGCAAAATCACTCTCTTCACAGTCGTATGAAAAAGCGAGCAGAACGGGGATTTCCACCTTGTGTTCTTTAAGCCATTCAAAAAAACGACGCGCTTCATGAAGCCTGGAACGAGTCGTTTTAAATAAAATGCACTCTGGCTGCATTTGCAGAAGGCTTTCCCAATGATCTGGGCTATCCACTTCAACCACATAAGGTACTTGTAAGACCTGATCTGTTAGCTGAATGATCTGGGTAGTACCCCAAACTCCCGATGCCTTTGTGAGAATACTCACACCGATACCCTGCAATTGAAGTAGCTGCTTTGGCAGTGTCTTTCCAGAAGAGGTGTAGATCAATCCATCAACCATACCAAGAGCTCTTTCTGGACGTCCCAGCTGCATTTTACAGCCTAGATCTTCAAAGAGCGTAGGACTATTTAAATCTTCATCTGTCACATGTAAAATAACAGAGCCATCTCGGTGCAATATCTCAGATGATTTTATAGTACGCGCTGTAATCTCCTCAATATTGCGTAGCTTCTCTTCAAACGGCTGTACTCCCTGTCCTTCATAACAAGAAGAGAACTGTATCAAACGACTGCAAGGATCGATTTCAGCCCAAGGGTCTTCCGTTAGAGAGACTCGAATCGTATCCCCGATTCCATCCAAAAGAAGAGAACCTATTCCAACAGCTGATTTGATCCGCCCGTCTTCGCCCTCTCCAGCCTCTGTCACTCCTAGGTGAAGAGGATAGTCCCACCCAAGCTTATCCATCTCAGCTGCAAGCAAACGATAGGCTTGAATCATCACAACAGGGTTACTAGCTTTCATGGAAAATAAAAAGTCGTGGTAGTTGAAATTGCGACATACTCTTGCAAATTCTAGAGCAGACTCGACCATTCCAAAAGGAGTGTCTCCATACCGATTCATGATCCGATCAGAAAGAGAGCCATGGTTTGTCCCAATACGCATCGCTCGTTTTAGCTTAATGCACTTTTCCACAAGAGGAGAAAACTTCTCTTCGATCCGCTCGATCTCTTCAGCATATGTTTTATCATCATAGGAGATCTCTCTAAAAGTAGCTCGCCTATCGATAAAGTTTCCCGGATTGATCCGCACTTTTTCTACAAAATCGATAACCCGCATTGCCGCGGGTGGATAGAAATGGATATCTGCCACAAGAGGAATATCGTACCCTTTCTGGACAAGGGTATTTTTGATCCCTTCACAGGCATCAGCCTCTTTTTTTCCCTGAACGGTAATCCGAGCGATTTCACACCCAGAATCTGCAAGTTTGATGATTTGATCGACAGTAGCTTCTATGTCTCTTGTAGAAGAGGTTGCCATAGACTGGATCCGGACAGGATTTGTTCCGCCTACTCCCACATTTCCAACTTTGACTTCACGGGTTTTCCGCCGCCTAGTCAGATAGATAGATTCAGTATATTTCATCAGGGTTTAAGGATAGCTTCTCAAATAACTAGGGTCAAGCTTTCATAAACCTTGGCAACAGTAAGTGCTGCTACGAGAGTTGTAAGAAAAGCTTGTTGCGCCTCCCCCAACAAGTACGAAGAGATCATTGTGGAGAGGAAAAAGTGTATCATTTTTCTGTCTGCATAAGACTTATTACTATAAGGGAAAAGCTGATTTGCAACTCCTTCTAGCACAATAGTGGATGCTCCAGTGAGCCCGCCCCAGACAACCGCCTGAAAAAGACCTGGAGGAACCACTCCTAAAGTCACCTCTGGCACCGCATAAGCTACAGATTGAAATACGAGAGCATGACCTCCTGAAATAATAGCTATACTCGTAGAAAATTGAGCCAGATCACTAATGCTTTCTATTGTCATAGCGAGCAGTTTACCACCAACAATAATTAATAATCAAACTCACTCCACTCTTTACTGCAGTAACGAAAATCTTTATTCAATAAATTGATTTGATCTAAATCCTGAGGAGTTAGATCAAAATCTAAGCAATTAAAATTTTCACTTAAGTGCATTCTAGAGCTCCCTTTAACAATCACAGGAATCCCCTTTTCCGTAATCCAACGCAAGATCACCTGAGCCCCTGTCTTGCCATACCCTTTTCCAATCTCATCAAAAAGAGACTCTTCTCTAAGAAGTAATCCTTTACCAAATGGACGGAATGCAATCAATTTCGTGCCATGTTTATCACAAAATACACGGAGCTTTTCCTGATTCAAATAGGGATGGAGCTCTACCTGATTAAAAGGAACTTGTAAACCCACATCGTAGGCATCTTGTAAGTGATGTTCTGTGTAATTAGAAACACCTGGGTTACACACCTTTCCCTTTTCCACCATCTTGTGCAAAGCTGCCAAAATTTCTTCTAGGGGACGTTTTCGATCGGGCCAATGAATCAAAAACAAGTCGATGTAGTCTGTATCCAGTTCCTTCAACGCCAAATCACAAGCCTTTTCTACAGATCGCTCAACACTCGCATCATCTACTTGAGAAAATCCAATTCCCAATTTTGTTGTTAAAAAAAGCTTCTCTCGATCCCACCCCTTTATTGCCTTTCCAACCTCTTTGTGATTCTCATATGCAAATGCTGTATCAATATGTCGATAGCCAATGTCAATTGCCATCTTCACTACTTTTTCGCACTCTTTCCCTTGGAGCAACCAAGTTCCCAAACCAATTAAAGGAATTTCCATTTGCTTTTTACCCCCGTTTGTGTAGACTGTCCACGTTATGAAATTATTCACTTCGCTTATTCTTCTTTCTTCTGTTCTTATAGCTAATGATGACTATCATAAATTGCTAGATGAATTTCCCGAAACACTTGGAAGACATGGAAGCTGGAGACAGGGCGAAATTGAAATCGCAACTTCTCCCGATGAAATCAAGAAGATTCAGAAGCACTGCTATCAGAAGTTTCTTCGAAAAGGATACTCCAAAGAAGTCGCTGAAAAGTACAGTACAGCAGGGATCATCACAGAAGATCACTACTGGATTTGGGTGCGTGACGCTGTCACCTTCCCTGGCGGCATCCCCGGTACTTACGATCGCATTATTCTAAAATCTGGGCTCACAGGACCTCCAAAAGCCGTTGTCCTACCAGTCCTTGCAAATAACAAAGTTATCGTGAATATCTCATTTTCTCATGCCACACGCTCTTGGGAAATGGAGTTACCTCGCGGCTCTCGAGAAAGCTCTGAGACAGCAGAACAAGCCGCCCTTAGAGAACTCAAAGAAGAGACTGGCTACTCTGCAGAGAAGCTCATCAAGCTAGGCACTCTAGCTCCTGAAACAGGCGTTGTCTCTGGGATCATCCCCGTCTACTTCAGCCGTGTGCAGCAAAAAAAAGCACGCCACCAAGAAGAAAGTGAGGCGATCGCCATCAATATGGAACTGACCTTAGACGAGATCCAAAGTGCCTTTGATAAAGGCTACCTCACTGCCGACATCAAAGGAGACAAAACAAAAGTCTTCTGCCGAGACCCCTTCCTCTCTTTTGCCATCCTGCAAGCGATGTGGAAAAAGCTGATCTAATACCAGTACCAAAAATTAGCCTGCGGCTTAAAAAGCCTAGACCATCCCCAAACTAAAGTTCCTCGACTCCTCTCAGAAATGCAAAGCTTACTTCGGATAACCAGCATAAACCTTGTTTCTTAAAGAGCAGAAGCGCAGACTTGTGTTGAATCAAATGATTTGCCAGGAGAGATACCAATGGTGCAGATTCCCAAAGCAAACATCATCTTTCTTTCCATTCTTTCTCTCTCCCCTCTTTCTGCTAAAATCGATACTGAATACCCCAAACTCCTGCAAGAATTCTCCGAGGCTATGGGGCGCAACGGATGCTGGAGACAAGGAGAGATCGAGATTGCCACATCTCCCCAAGATATCCAACGCATCCAAAAACAGTGCTGCCAGCGCCTTGTCCGTAAAGGATACTCTAAGAGCTCTGCAGAAAAATACACTCAGATCGGGGTTATCTCCGAAGACCCTTACTGGATCTGGGTCCGTGACGCCGTTACTTTTCCAGGAGGGATCCCTGGTACCTACGACCGGATCGTCTGGCGAACAGGCCTAACTGGCACCCCAAGAGTTGCTATCTTCCCTGTTCTACCCAACAATAAAATCGTTGTGAACATCAATTTCCGCCACGCTACTCGATCATGGGAGATGGAACTGCCTCGCGGCACCCCCCTCCAAAAAGAGAGCGCTGAAGAGGCCGCTAGACGCGAATTGAAAGAAGAGACTGGTTGTATAGCGAAAAAACTCATTCTTCTAGGCAACGTTGCCCCAGAAACAGGACTTGTCTCAGGAATCGTTCCTGTCTACTTCGGAAAAGTCTCTTCTAGAAAAGCCCGCCATCAGGATGAGAGTGAAGCGATCATCATGAACAAAGAATTGACTCTCGACGAAATCAAGTGTGCTTTCAACAAGGGCTATATCATCACTCCCATCAACGGGATAGAGACAAAGGTCTACTGCAGAGATCCATTCTTCTCCTTTGCCCTTCTACAAGCAACTTGGAAAAGCCTTCTTTAGTAATTACAGAAGCACCGGACAGCTCGAAATTCTAGACTCAGGTGAATTTAGAAGACAAACACCTGGTAAATGAACCCTTATCGAGCCTTTCATCCTAACTCTGAGGGACCAGTTTTTTCGGCGCTGGAAAGTAAAGCTGCGTTGTTCAGGCTTTTCTTTATGGGATTTCCATTATACTTTGGCCGGTGCGCTTGCGCATTAGAAGCTACTCAGATTGTGTAATTGACACCAAATAAAGGTCTCTCTTTTATAGCACTTCTGTCAAGAATTTCCTAATGACTTTTGCACCACTGCCCCCCTATGATAAAATTATCTATTTACTAAATAGTGTTTCTATTTCACATCTATACCATTCAGTACCTACTTGACAAATAACTTTTACTGCGATATAATCTTCGCCATGATTAGAACAACTATTATTCCAGATTTCGATGCCCAATATACTGAACAGTTAAGCGATCTAACGACCGCTCCCTCACTTGCTAGTAACAATATCCTACGAACAACCATCACTATGCTCGCTCTTGGGGCAATCACCACAGCAGTCCTGTGCAGAAATACCATTCTACTAAATGCCTGTTCCACCGGACATCTCTTTTTAGCTAAGTGTGCTCTTGCAGCTGGCGCCAATCCAAAAACTAAAAACCACAATGGCTGGACACCCCTTCACTTTGCTTGCTGTTCAGGTCATACGAATATAGCTACAGATCTTATAAACAAAGGCGCTGATATCAATGCTAAAGACAACGATGGCTACACACCCCTTCTCTGGGCTTGCTCTTCGGGTCATACGAATATAGCTACAGATCTTATAAACAAAGGCGCTGATATCAATGCTAAAGACAACGATGGCTACACACCCCTTCTCTCAGCTTGTTTCAAAGGCCACACAAACATAGCTACAGATCTTATAAACAAAGGCGCTGATATCAATGCTAAAGACAACAAGGGCTGGACACCCCTTCACTTTGCTTGCTCTTCAGGTCATACGAATATAGCTACAGATCTTATAAACAAAGGCGCTGATATCAATGCTAAAGACAACAATGGCTGGACACCCCTTCACTTTGCGTGCTCTTCAGGTCATACGAATATAGCTACAGATCTTATAAACAAAGGCGCTGATATCAATGCTAAAGACAACAAGGGCTGGACACCCCTTTATCTTGCTTTCCTCAAAAATCACATAGGAATAACTATTAAATTAATTAAAGCACATTACATGTTACGCTTTAATTGAAGGTCCGATGTCTTTATTTTCTTGTGAACGCTCGCGGACAGAACACCGGTTTCCGAGTAATCGTCAAATCTACCCATATTCCAGTTAGATAGAAATTTGATCTATACTGTCCTCCAGAGAAAATTCCCAAGGAGGACATATGACAAACCGAGAAGAAAAACATGCTCTGCGGGAAAGAAAGCTCCCAGACACCACTTAAGAAGAAGCAACTTGGAAAAGCCCTCTCTAGTGGCTACTGAGTATGAGAGATATAAACTACATCGCACTTCGCAGCCAATACAAAATCGCTCTCAGAGAGCCCTTTGATCTTGTGCGTGGAGAGAGCTATCTTCACTTTTCCCCAGGAAAGGGTAATGTCTGGGTGATGATCTTCTTCCTCTGCAACTCTTCCAATCTCATTGACAAAGGAGAGCGCCTCTTTGAAGTTTTTGAATGCATAGCTCTTTTCAATGCACTTCTCTTGTTTGATCTCCCATCCATCTTCTAGCTCCTTGTAAAAATGCTGGAGCTCTTCCCCTGTAAGTGGCGGCGTACCAACTGTGCAAGGCACACATTTTTTCCTAGATAACTCGCTCATTCCAATAAACCTCTGTTTTTCCCCAAGCAAAAGAGCCTGAGAACGTCTTTTTAACCTGCCACCTCTCACTATACTCACTCAAAGGATAACTAACAGTAATAACTTTGCACCCTTTAGGCAACTTCTCAATCAAATTAAGGATCTCTTCATCAAGAAGCATCGTCCCATACAAGTACACAGCACTTGCTTTAGAAAAGTCAGCTGAGAACATATCTGCGCTAAGTATTTTGAGATTTTTAGAAAGAGGCATTTTCTCCACAAATTGGGGAATCTGCTCATATGCAATCACCTTACATCCCACATATTCTGCCAGAAAAAGAGCAGCTCGTCCCCTCCCTGCCCCCATCTCGATGACTGTGTCTGAAGGCCTAAGCTCACACTCTTTAGCTATATGCGCCATCGTAGTCAATGGAGTTTCGCCATAAGCGTAAGTCTCCTCAGCCTTCTGCTTTTCAAGGAATGCTCTACTAATGTGGAAAGGGTTTTCTGACTCATAGGCAGTTAAAAGCGCCTGATCAAGTAATCTAAACTGCTCATTATGATAGAACCTGGCAGAGACCCTTCTCTGCTCAAGCCACTCAAAAATCTTTGTTTTATAGTAAACAAATGCTCCCATAGGAAGCCAGTATGCCCCTATCCTGAATAAAATCTCTAGAGCTCCCTGAAAAGACTGGCTTCTTAGCCCCTCTTACCAGTTAATTCTATGACCTGGCTCAGGAGCTAGAAAGCTCATAGGGTCAAGATTTTCTTTTTTTAGAGAAAGAAGAAGGTCGAATGGAGGCTGATCCATCGGCTCTTCTGATAGGCGGAAGGTCTTCCAGTGCATCCCCAAGCTAAACTTGGATCTGACATCCATATGGATCTTCACAGCATCGCGCGGCTCAATATGCACAGCCGCCATAAATTTGCGTGGTGAGTAAGAGCCAATGGGAACAAGGCTCAAATCAATCGTAGGAAATCTCCGACCAATCTCTTTGAAGTCTCGCTCATTGTATCCTGTGTCTCCAACGAAGTACAAGACCTTCGAAGTTAAGAGCTCCTCAATGACATATCCAGCCCAGAGCGTCTTGTTTGAATCTGTAGAACCTCTGCCAGAAAAGTGTTGAGTAGGAACCGCTGTAATCTTGAACATCGAGTCGATGTCCACATCTTCCCACCAGGAGAGCTCTACAACATTTCTAATACCTTGCTTCTCGAACCACTTTTTCACCCCTTGCGGAACTACCCAGAGGATGTGGGGAAAACGCTCATGGAGCTTTTCCACCGTAGGAAGGTCAAGATGGTCATAGTGATCATGACTAATCAGAACATAGTCGATCTTGGGGAGCTGGTCAATCGGCATTGGAGGGGGGTGCTTGCGCTTGGGACCACAGAGTGGAACAGGAGAGCATCGCTTACTCCAAATGGGATCTGTGAGGATATGGCGTCCACCAACGGAAACAAGGTAGGAGCTATGCCCCATCCACATCGCCCAAGGCTTCTTCCCATCGAACTCTTGGTCTGGCATCGGATAAGAGAATCCTTGAGGAACCTTTTCAAAAGGTAGGTCACGAAAGAAGCCAAGCATCCAAAAGAGAAAGTCCCGCGGCTTCCGACGAAGGTCCTTCACATGTGCATTGATGTATCGTCCCTTATGTCGTTTAGGTAAGTAGTCATCCATATTCTATTATTAACACTTAGTAGCAGGTATTATCAATACATTTTTTTAAAAAAACTACAAACTACTGAAAATCAATCTGCATAGTAAAAGGGATCCCATCCACCATCTCAGCCTCTCCAAAGAATTGAATGGGGCCTGGATAGCGATAGTGATCCTCTAGCGCCCAGTTAGCGCGAGATTCTTGAAAAAACTGGAAAGCTTTTCCCTTCAGATCCACAAGCGCTTTCTGGATAACGGGCTTTTCCTTCCCTTTGCGCATCTCGATATTCATGAGCATTGTAATGGGGAGCCCCGAGATAGACCAATCCTGGACAGGGTGATTTAGATTACCCACACAAGTCATATAGCCAGTCATTCCCTCATCTATAAGAAGAGCTGCTGTATAGCCAAGGGAATAGCAATAACGCGTATCAAAATTAGATGGATATCCAGCTCTTCCCTCATAGCCAAAAAAGTGACCTTGTGCTGAGAACGCTCCCTTGAATGAGCGCTTTTCCAGCTCTTTTTTCACAGCAGAAATGAGCAACTTTTCTGTCTCAATCATTGAGACCTGTACATTGCCATGAGGATCTCGGTCCAATAGTAGTTGTTTTTGAATCTCCTCTGGAAGAGATGCAAAACAGCTCTTGGCAGAGCCTCCCAGCTTTGCAGCTACCTCATCTACCCTTAGCTCACCCTCACCTGCTGCCAAGTGATTGAGCTCTGCAATCAGTTCCTTCATTTCAGGAATAAACTCTACAAGCCCCTCTGGAACAAGAATCACCCCATAATTCTTTCCCATCTCAGCCCTCTTTTCGATCACATCAGTCAACTCCGTTGTGATCTGAGATAGAGTCATCCCCTTTTCTGCAACCTCCTCTCCTATAAGAGCTATATTCGGATGAGTTGCAAGTGCACACTCTAAGGTGATGTGCGATGCAGAGCGCCCCATCAGCTTGATGAAATGATAGTATTTCTTAGCAGAGAGGGCATCCCTCTCGATATTCCCAATCATTTCAGAATAGGTCTTTGCAGCGGTATCAAACCCAAATGAGGTAGCAATGAAAGCATTCTTCAGATCTCCATCAATGGTCTTAGGAACCCCAATGACCACCGTTTTACATCCGTTCTGCAAAAAATACTCAGCTAAAACAGCTGCGTTTGTATTAGAGTCATCCCCTCCAATAACAACGATCCCATCGAGCTCATTTGCCTCAGCCGTTTTTTTCGAAGCTGCTAACTGCTCCTCTGTCTCGATCTTGGTTCTTCCCGAGCCAATCAGATCAAATCCCCCCTGGTTCCGGTAGGGAGCAACTACTTCATGGGTGATCTCAAGCACCTTGTTCTCTACAATCCCACTTGGGCCTCCTAAAAACCCAAACAACCTACTCTGAGGACAAAGGGCTAGCAACGCATCAAAGAGCCCTGAAATGACGTTGTGTCCCCCAGCAGCTTGGCCTCCAGATAAGACAACCCCCACTTTTAGAGGTCCACACTGGCGAAGATTCCCCTCCTTGCCATCGATTATTGGGCGCCCAAAGGTATTGGGGAAATGCCCCTTAATTTGCTCCTCATCACCTACACTCGTTGTAGCCCCCCCTTTATGAAATTCCACCACATGTAAATTTTGTAACACATTTGGAAGCAATGGCTTATGCTCTGCTCGCAGCTTCTGTAGACGACTCATCTGACGGTTCATACTCACACCTCAATTTAATTCTTTGACTTAGAGTAGTATACGATGCAATTTTTGTAAGGAAAAAATGACCCTAATACGCCTACGCTATATATACAAGTTTAATATTGAATAAAAATAAACCACCATATATAATTTAATTAAAATTTAAACAAAAGACTGACCATGAACCCAATTAACACTCAATACAATAACAGCTATACTCTTCCAAATAGTGGAGAAGCTACACAAAAACTCTTTGATGCATGCAGTGACGGAAATGTGCGCAAAATGACGCCTCTTATTAGAGGCGGCGCTGATGTGAATGCCAGAAACTCTTCAGGTCTTACCCCCTTACATACAGCTTGTTACAAAGGCAACCTAGATGCTGTAGAAGTCCTTGTTGAAAATGGAGCAGATATCGATCGAGGGAGCACGTATCACAACGATTACCGAACCGCTCTGCATATAGCCATTGAGAATGAGGATGAAAATATGGTCTCCTTTCTTTTAGAGAAAGGAGCTGATGCTCGTGCGAGGTTCTACCCAGTTCATGGAGGCTCAGAGCGACGGAGTGCCATTGAACTTGCTACTAAACTAGGCAATCAAGAGATCGTTCTTAAACTTCTTAATAGCGGTATAGATATAAACGCAACAAATACAGAAAGACAAACCATCCTACACATAGCTTGCAAAGAGGGGCACACGCAGCTAGCCCTTACCCTCATTGAACATCAGGCAAACATGGAAGTTCCGGATGTTGCAGTTGGTAGAACTCCTATTTGGTATGCTTGCCAATGGGGGCATGTTGAGACAGTCCTTGCCCTCATTAAAAAAGGAGCACAAACAACTATTAGAGGACTGCCTATTCTACACATAGCTTGCATGAACGGACAGACACAAGTAGCTCTTGCCCTCATTGAAGATCCAGCAGACCTAGAGTCTCTAGATTGGCGTCAGAAAACTCCTATCTGCGTGGCTTGTGAAGAAGGATATACTAACACAGTCCTTGCTTTAGCTGATCGAGGAGCGAATACAGAGATTGTCGATAAAAAGCATAATCTCAGCCTTTTCGATGTTGCCTATAATAGGAATAGGCATACACCCATCGCGCGCATACCCATTATGAATTATTTAATTAAGGAAAGAGCTGATATTGAAGCCCCCATCGAAGTGAAAAAAAGTTATGGGAACCTTTATGAGAACAATCTTGTATATAGAAATCATGTTTTCGGCTCCCCTCTTCTTCTCGCTGCTGAGGAAGGAATGCTCGAGTTAACTCACTTTCTTTTAGAAAACGGTGCAAATCCCAATCGCCCAACAACAGAACAGGTTATTATACCTGTATCCCAATGGGAAGCAGAGGAGGGAATCGAGGAGGAAACAACAAGGTTCAAGTGGGATTCTCCAATTCTGGTTGCCTATAAAAATAACCACCTGGACATGGTAACCTGTCTTATAAAAGCCGGAGCAGATGTTAACGCTACCGACAAATATGGAACTCCTCTCATCCACAAGGCGTGCGCAGGGGGAGATTCCAACATGGTTAAAGCCTTAATTCGTGCAGGATCCAATGTCAACGCAACTGAGAAGTTTTTTAACAGGACCCCCCTTCACTTGGCCTATGATAGAGGAAATGTGGAACTGGCAGAAATTCTCTTAGCAGCTGGAGCCGATCCTTTTATTCAAAATGAAGAGGGCGATACTCCTATAGACCTAATAGATTCCGAAGAGAGTGCAGAACTGCTTCAAACTTTAAAGAAAATGGAAGAGCCCATTAGATTGGAAGCAAAAAAAAGATGCGATAGAGCACGTAAAGCATTTGCAGTACCTATTCTTCACCAACAAAATCTAGAAGCTAAAGCAAGGATAGACCCCATCACACGTGAGCCTTTGTCCTTTGATCTTAGAACGAGCGAACCTATTTCTGAAAAGGATATAGACTGGGATCTTGTGGAAAAAGCAAAGGCTGCTCCAGATTCTCCTGTTTATAATCTAACACCTGACCTCGTCAAATTGGTCCTAAATGAAATATCGCCTAAAGACTTCGGCCCATCCAAAATAGACAAACCAACGCCAACAGAAAATGCCGAAACAGCCCTCCCTCCCCCAAAAAGACGAAAAATAGAAAAGGGGTAAATGCCTCGTTCCTATTCTAGGGAAAAACTCGGTCATAGAGTATCAAACGCTTGCCCGTCAGCACTCAGGGATTCCCACAGAAACGTGGATCGCAAGACCTCCTTCGGAGGTCTCCTTGTAATGATGCTTCATATCAAGGCCCGTCTGGTGCATCGTCTTAATCACCTGATCAAGTGAAACAATACTATCCCCATCACCGTGCATGGCAAGGCGACAGGCATTGACAGCTTGTATTGAGCCCATTGTGTTGCGCTCGATGCACGGGACTTGTACAAGCCCTGCAATCGGGTCACAAGTAAGCCCCAGATTGTGTTCCATGCCTATTTCAGCAGCGTTTTCAATTTGTGCATTGCTTGCACCAAGGGCTGCAGCAAGCCCTCCTGCTGCCATCGAACAAGCAACTCCTACCTCCCCCTGGCATCCCATCTCAGCTGCGGAGAAGGAAGCCCCTTCTTTATAAAGCACTCCAATAGCACCTGCTGTCAGGAAGAAATCCACAACCCCATCTAGGGTAGGATTGTCACAGAATTTCATGTAGTAGTGGAGAACAGCTGGGATAATACCAGCTGCGCCATTGGTAGGAGCTGTAACAATCCGCCCACCTGCGGCGTTCTCTTCATTGACAGCTAAAGCAAAGAGACTGATCCAGTCGAAGATGTGGGAGGGATCCTTACTCATCTGGTTCTCTTTGTCTTCCAGTCTTCGAAGAAGCGCTGCAGAGCGTCTTTTTACCTCAAGGCCTCCAGGTAGGATCCCTTCGGTTGTACAGCCTCGTTTAACAGAGTCTTGCATCACATCCCAGATATGTAAGATACCAGAACGTACTTCTTCTTCCGTGCGGAGGGCCTTTTCATTTTCAAACATGATCTCAGAGATTGTTTTTCCCTCTTTTCTGCAGTGGGAAAGAAGCTCTTCACAAGTCTTGAATGGAAAGGGTTGATCCGAAGAGACCTCGAGATCGACAGGAGCAAAAATCTGCTCATGATCGATGATGAATCCTCCTCCTACGGAATAAAAAATTTGTTTGTAGAGCTCTGCTCCATACTGATCGAAAGCTTTGAAGCGCATCGCATTGGAGTGGTAGGGCAAACGACGCCCTTTGTGAAATATAAGATCGGTATCCTTGTGGAAGGAGATAGTTCTCTTAGAAAGGAGATTGATCGTACAATTGCTCAGGATGAAATCAACGCGAGGGCCCACGGTTGTCGGATCACAGTTTTCGGGCTTTTCTCCCTCAAGACCAAGTAAGACAGCGATGTCTGTCCCATGCCCTTCTCCTGTCATGGCAAGAGAGCCAAATAATTCGATCCGAATATTGGCAACTTCACCAAGGCGATTGTTATTTGCTATATCAGAAATAAATTGCTGAGCAGCACGCATCGGCCCCACTGTATGAGAGCTTGACGGGCCTATTCCAACAGAAAAGATTTGAAAGAGAGAAACCATGCTAAAAAGAATCTTTTATTATTATGACTTGGCGTTTTCAAATTGCCTTTTTTAAGCTTCAAGCGTACACTCAGAAAGCGAAATATGCAACCAAAATATATCTTTATCACAGGAGGAGTTGTCTCCTCACTAGGCAAGGGACTAACCTCGGGATCGATCGCGATGCTGTTAGAAGCTCGTGGCCTGAAAGCCTCCCTACTGAAGCTCGACCCCTACCTGAATGTCGACCCAGGAACAATGAACCCCTTTGAACATGGAGAGGTGTACGTCACTGATGATGGTGCCGAGACCGACCTTGACCTGGGCCACTACCACCGTTATTCAAATTCTCCTTTGTCTCGCCTATCAAATGCTACCTCTGGTCAGATCTATGAAACAGTGATCAAAAAAGAGCGTAGAGGCGACTACCTCGGTAAAACCGTACAAGTCGTTCCCCATATCACTGACGAGATCAAACAGCGAATCCTCGATGCTTCAAACCAAGAAATAGGTACCGATGTTGTTCTAGTTGAGATCGGTGGAACTGCTGGAGATATCGAGTCTCTTCCCTTCTTAGAAGCCATCCGCCAGTTCCGTCATGAAAGACCGAAAGACTGCATCAATGTGCACCTGACTTATGTTCCCTATCTGAAGGCCGCTGGAGAACTAAAAACCAAACCGACACAACACTCTGTCATGGTTCTGCGGCAAATCGGGATTATTCCTGATATTCTTTTGTGCCGCTGTGAAAATAGCCTCCCAGAAGATGTCAAAGATAAAATCAGCCTGCATTGCAGTGTTCCCAAGGAAGCTGTGATCGATGAAGTGGATGTGGATTTTAGTATCTATGAAGTGCCTCTTTTTCTTCATAAACAAGGACTCGATGATAAAGTTTGCAACTTGCTTGGTCTAGAAAAGGAAACAGCAGATCTCTCTCTTTGGTCCAACATGGTCGAGCAAATGCGCAATCCGAAACAGACCATTAAAATTGGGATTGTAGGAAAATATCTTGAGCATAAAGACGCCTACAAATCAGTCTTTGAAGCCCTTCAACATGCAGCTACAGCCAACAATGTCGCTCTTGATATCGAGACGTACGAGTCAGATAAGATCGTCAAAAATGGCAAAGTAGAGATCGGTAATTGCGATGGCTACCTGGTCCCAGGTGGCTTTGGACAGCGAGGCTGGATGGGCAAAATTTTAGCTGCTAAGCACTGCAGAGAAAATAAGATTCCCTATTTTGGCCTTTGCCTTGGGATGCAGGTCCTATGTGTAGAATTTGCCCGCCACGTAATGGGGCTTAAAGATGCCAACAGTACCGAGATGGATGAGGCTACACCTCATCCCATCATCTCTCTTTTAAGCGAGCAGCGCGATGTCAAAAACCTAGGTGGTACGATGCGTCTTGGCGCTTATAACTGCTGCCTAAATAAAAGCAGCAAAGCCTATGCTGCCTACGGCAAGGAACTGGTTTCTGAAAGACACCGCCATAGATATGAGTTCAATAGCACATTTAAAAAACAGTTCGAAGAAAAAGGTCTTCTTCTGACTGGTGTAATGGAAAATGATCAACTCTGTGAAATCGCAGAACTCAAAGACCATCCTTGGATGCTCGGCGTCCAGTATCACCCCGAGTTCAAGTCGAAGCCAACAAAGCCCCATCCTCTCTTCCAAGACTTCATCGCAGCTGCTATTGAGAATAAATCATAATGGGAAGAGTAGCTGGAATCGATTTTGGTGAAGCTCGTATCGGCTTAGCTCTTTCTGACACAGGAAAGTTCTTATCCTCTCCCCTAAAAGCAATCCCAGCAAAAAAAAAATTAAACGATATGGCAGCCAATATCTGGGCTGAGCTCGCCCAGCACGAACCGATAGATACGATTGTTCTTGGTCTTCCCCTTCTAATGAGTGGAAAAGAGAGCCCTGGATCAAAAAAAGTGCGAGAACTAGCTCTATTTCTCGAAGAAATTTCTGGAAAGAGTGTTGTCTTATGGGATGAACGGTTAACAACAGCTCAAGTAGAACGAACTCTCAAAGAAGCTGAGATGAGTCGAAAAAAACGAACCAAATACATCGATGCAATGGCTGCAGGGGTGATCTTGCAAAGTTTTTTGGATAGCCCTTGCAACAAATAACTTATACTGGTTTTAATAGGAGAAACAACTTAGGAAATTTATGTCTTCCCACCCACTTGAAGAGCCAGGTGTTTCCTCCCGCTTCATCGATCCATGCGTTCTTGTTATTTATGGCGCTACAGGCGATCTAACAGCACGTAAACTCCTTCCAGCTATCTACAATCTAGCTAGAGAAGGGCAGCTCCCTAGCCAATTCGCTATCGTCGGTTTCGCCAGAAGAGAGAAAACTCACGAGCAGTTCCGCCAAGAAATGAAAGACGCTATCAACCAGTTTTCTAGAGTGAAACCTGTTGATGAAACTCTTTGGAAAAACTTTGAACAGCAGATCTTCTACCACCAATCCGAGTTCGATGACGACAAGGGCTATCAAGGACTTGATACTTTTCTAAAAGATCTCGACACCCGATTTGGAACAAAGGGCAACCGTGTTTTTTATCTCTCTACCCAACCCCGTTTCTTCACAACCATTTGTGAAAAACTCCATGCGTCTGGGCTAATTTACAACACACATACTGTCAAAGATAAATGGTCTCGCATCATCATCGAAAAACCTTTCGGCCATGATTTGGAATCTGCACATGCCCTGCAAAAAGAGCTATTGCAATTCCTTTCCGAAGACCAGATCTATCGCATCGACCACTACCTAGGCAAAGAGACTGTTCAAAATCTAATGGTCTTCCGCTTTGCAAACTCTATCTTCGAGTCCCTTTGGAACAATCGCTATATCGACCATATCCAGATCACAGTAGGTGAAGAGATCGGCATCGGTAGACGAGGCGCTTTTTTTGAAGAAGCTGGACTATTGCGAGACATCGTTCAGAACCATATGATGCAGCTCCTCTCCCTTGTCGCGATGGAGCCTCCCGTAAGCCTCAATGCCAGCGCCATTCGAGACGAGAAAGTCAAAGTTCTCCAAGCCTTGCGTCCCTTTACAGAGGAAGACTTTAAGACCTCAATTGTGCGCGGTCAGTATGGAAGCGGCTTTGTCAATGGAGAAGAAGTAAAAGGGTATAGAGAAGAGGACAATGTCGATCCCAAATCGAACATTGAGACTTTCGTAGCCCTACGCCTCTTCATCGACAACTGGCGCTGGCATGGTGTCCCTTTCTACTTACGCGGGGGGAAACGCCTCCCCAAAAGAGCTACGGAGATAGCGATCCAATTTAAACTACCTCCCGGTGTTCTCTTCCAAGAACACGATAAGCAACATGAGCCCAACGTCCTCGCCATCCGTATCCAACCCGATGAAGGCACTGCACTCAAAATCAACTGCAAAGTCCCAGGTCCAGCTAGCCCCATCCAGCCAGTGAAAATGGATTTCCGTTATGGTTCTTATTTTGGCATGTCTCCTCCAGAGGCATATGAACGCTTGATCTTGGACTGCATGAGCGGCGATAACACTCTCTTTGCCCGTGAAGACGAAGTATTCAACTCATGGGCCTTACTCACCCCTGTACTACAAGCATGGCAAGATACCGACGCAGATTGCTTCCCCAACTACCAAGCAGGCACTTGGGGGCCCGAACTTGCTGAAGATATGATGACCCGTGATGGCAGAAAATGGAGACTACTATGAGCCCTCCCCTCGATATTATCCCCCCATCCGAAATTCAATCCGAACTCAGCCGTATCTGGGAATCGCTCGAAGGGAGCAACAAGACAAGAGCGTCTCTATTCAATCTGATTTTCTTCACCAAAAAGAAAACGCGAGCTGAATACATCCAAACGATCTCTCGCAGTGTGGTTGACAAATTTCCCTCCCGTGTGATTTTTATTACAGCAGACACCGATACAGAAGAAGACTACCTCAACACCCGCGTCTCTGTTCTATCCTCAGAAAGAAAAGAGAGTGATATCGCATGTGACTTTATCCAAATCGATGTTGCAGGAAAACCTGAGGAAAGAGTTCCCTTCGTCATCCTTCCCCACATCCTTCCAGACCTCCCCATCTATGTGATCTGGGCTGAAGACCCAGCTGACACCTCCCCGCTCTTTACCCAATTGCAGAAACTTGCAAACCGGATGATCTTCGACTCAGAAGCCGTCGAAGACCTTTCTGGATTTGCAAAACACCTCCTCCATTTCTCTATACTCCCTCATTGTGATGTTGCTGACCTCAACTGGGCTCGGATTGAAAGCTGGCGCGAACTACTAGCTTCCACCTTCTATACAGAAGAGAGACTCGCCAAACTGTGCAAGGCAAGCAAAATTCAAATCTTCTATAACGCCCAAGAAAGTGCTTTCACTTGCCATACACAGATCCAAGCCATCTACCTGCAGGGCTGGCTCGGCTCCCAGCTCGGTTGGACCGTAGAGAAAATTGAAAAAGACCAAAAGAAAATGACCATTTTTTATAAACACAATACCGGCACTGTAGAAGTCAACCTCTACCCAGAAGTGCAACCCGACTTAAAACCGGGCTCTATCCTCTCACTCGATATTGAAACAGAAGAGCAAGATCACTTCTCATTTGGCCGGAGTCTTGATACCCCACACCATGTACAAATGCGCTTCTCTACACTAGAAAAATGCGACATCCCCCTCCACTATATTTTTGCAAAAGATGAGTCTGGACAATCTCTTGTCAAAGAAATTTGTCACAAAGGAACAAGTAACCATTACCTAAGTCTTTTGCAAAAAATCAAAGACCGAAAGGAGCTCTCCCTCTGTGAATATTGAGAATTTTAAAATAAATCCTTGGGACGAAAGACGTAATCTTCTTATCCCCGGTGATAAAGAAAGTACTTTAGATGTCTGTGTCCGCCATTTCCTCTCCTGCTATCGCCAAGCCATCGATACCCATGGCAAATTCTTCGTAGCTCTTTCTGGTGGAAGCACACCCAAAAGGATCTTTGAACAAATCACAACACCTCCCTACTCTGAGCAGATCGAGTGGGATAAAGTGTGGCTCTTCTGGGGAGATGAGCGGAATGTCCCCCCAACAGATAACGACAGCAATTACAAGATGGCCATGGATGCAGGATTTAGCAAGGTCCCCATTCCCAAAGAGCAAATCTTCCGAATGAGAGCAGAAGAAGATATCGAAACGGCAGCTCTTAAATACGAAGAAGCCATACGCAACATACTGCAAGAAAAGAACTTAGACCTTGTTATGCTGGGTATGGGCGAAGATGGCCATACAGCCTCTCTCTTCCCCCAAACTGAAGGATTAAAAGCAAAAGACCGACTTGCTATCGCTAACTACATCCCTCAAAAAAACACTTGGCGCATGTCTCTTACCTTCGAGGCTATCAACAACGCAGAAAACATCGCCATTTACGTCATCGGTGATTCAAAAAAAGATACGCTCGTTGAAGTCTTCAAATCCGAAGAACAGTTTGAACGCTATCCCATCCAAAGAATCGGCACAAAGGATCACAAAGCCCTTTGGATTATTGATGAGACTGCAGCCTCGGAACTTTTAAAATAAAGAAGTTCCTAACTAGTTCTACTGCACTATTTCTTTTACAAGAATAAAAACTTGTTTTCAATACATCCTCAACAAATATACAGTAAATAATTCACTCTTGCCACCTTTTAATGACGCGTAGTATAATAACTGTACTAACAAGAATTAACACAACTAAGTTATAAAAAACTTTAATAAATCCTAAAAGGAGGGTAATAAAATGAAAATATCACCAATGCTACCAAGCAACCTAACAGCTAAAGCCAACGAGAGCTTGCTCATCAATAAAGACACAGGCTACCTAGCTGCTGGAGCAAAACGTGTTGCAAGAGTTCCTACAGGCGTAGCACTAACAGTTGCTACTCTAGTAGAAACCGTTGTATCTGCTGTACTAAAAGGCCTTGCCTTTGCTGCTAAGCTAGTTTCTAACAAACCTTATGAAGCTATCTCTGGCCATACAACAAAAGCTAGCGCTGCAATGCTTACAGCCTTGAAAGGAATCGTTACACGCCCAGCGCAGCAAATTGAGAAAGGAACTGCAGCTACTACTCGATTTACACAAACAGGAAGATCTCTGGATTCAGAAACAAACAAGAAGATCAACTGTAAAAAAAATAGAACCTACATTAGACCTGGAACATACACACCAGCTCCATCG